>NZNU01000067.1 GCA_002695035.1 Micavibrio sp.
GCGGAGAAGTATTTCTTTTGAAGCTTTTTTCGCGTAAAAAGGATTTTAACGGTTTTTGAACTTGTGCGAGGAACGCGCTTTATGGGCAAAAACCACGAGACCTAAAGGATATAAGGTCTTTGCAAACTCTAGGATGGAGTAAATGCCGGTTATTGCAACCAACACAGCTGCCAATACGGCCCTGACTTATCTGAATAGGAATTCAGAAGATCAGGCGAAATCGCTTGCAAAATTGTCGAGCGGCTCACGTATTGTATCCGCATCCGATGATGCCGCAGGTCTTGCCGTTGCCAGCCGTCTCCAAGCCGATATCACAACATTACAACAAGCTTCACGGAATGCGCTTCAGGGCAGGGCCGTTCTTCAAACCGCTGATGGCGCATTGGCACGCGTGGGCGATATATTGCAACGTATGAAATCACTTGTTGCACAATCCTTGTCCGGGTCGGTTGACAACACCTCGCGCGGCTTTATTAATCAGGAATTCCAGCAGCTTATACAGGAAATACAGGCTATTTCCGATCAGACCGAATTCAATGGTACAAATCTTATAAATGGAACATTTAACCCGTTAAGCGGGACATTCCTTGTTGGTGTGGACAGCGATGATACTATTGAGGTGGACCTTGCCAATGTAGATATTGATATTGATAATCTGGGTAACGATGGCGGCTTTGACCCGTTTTTTGATTCTATTTCAGTAGATGACATCCCCAATACACAAGCAGCGGCGACTTCCGTTGATATTGCTATTGACCAGGTAAGCAGCTTCCGCGCAACTGTCGGATCTTATATCTCCCGCTTCGAATATCGCGGTGAATATATCCAGACGGCCATTGAGAACTTAAGTGCCGCAAGATCTTCTATTATGGATGTGGATATTGCTGCCGAGCAAACCAATTTGGTGAATAAACAGGTTCTGACCGAGGCGTCAATCGCGGCGCTTGCGCAGGCCAATGAATCGAAGCGGTCGCTCCTGCAGCTGCTTCGGTAGTGAGATATCTCCATTTCGGGCGAGGTGACGGTAGAGAAAGAAAACGTCATTTCGAGCGGAACAAAGTGAAGTCGAGAAATCTCAAAACAAAACAGCAAAAATTTTTTTCAAATTTTTTGCGCCCAATTTCCAAAATCCCCCACGAGTAACACTTTATACGCCGCATCTTAAAGGATGTTGGCCTTTTGGCGCTTTTTCTTCATTTTGTTAAACATTTCTTTACTCTTCAAGTCGTATACTAAGAGGGTAGGACGAGTTACGTTTAAAAAGACAAAAAGTCAGGAACGTTATTCAACCTTCAAAAATGAAAAGGTAAGTGGTTGGGTCAACCTATTTATAACAAAACTTCCACGAGCTTTTTCAAAGTAAACACAGCCTCAAAGAATTTTGGGGTTATTAACTTTAAAACACTCTAGGAAGGAGTAGTTAACATGCCAGTTATTGCAACAAATACATCTGCCAATTCGGCGCTTACATATCTAAATCGAAATTCAGAAGACCAGGCGAAATCACTTTCAAAGCTTTCAAGCGGATCACGTATTGTGGTCGCATCCGATGATGCCGCGGGTCTTGCCGTTGCCAACGGTCTTCAGGCTGATATCACAACATTACAGCAAGGTGCCCGTAACGCCCTTCAGGGGCGTGCCGTGATGCAGACAGCGGACGGTGCTTTATCTCGCGTTGGTGATATTCTCCAAAGAATGAAATCCCTTGCTTCACAAGCACTTTCAGGATCGGTTGATGACACAGGCCGTGGTTTTATCCAGCAGGAATATGACCAGCTTTTAACAGAAATCGGTGATATCGCGACCCAAACAGAATTTAACGGGACCACTTTATTAGACGGTGCATCATTTAACGAAAGCTTTTTAGTGGGTGTGAACTCAGGTGATACAATAGATGTTGATTTGACCACGGCGACCGGGGACGATATCAACGTAACTGCTATCGCAGGTACTTTGACCGCGGGTACATCTTTGACAACTGATACAGCTACTACACAGGGTGAAATGGATGCTGTTGATGCTGCTATTGATGATATATCTGCGGCACGTGCAACAGTAGGTTCCTATATCTCTCGCTTTGAATATCGCGGGGAATATATTGAAACCGCGATGGAAAATCTGTCAGCCGCAAAATCCTCTATCATGGATGTGGACATCGCCGCCGAGCAGACAAATCTAGTGAATAAACAGGTCCTGACCGAGGCGTCGATTGCGGCACTCGCCCAGGCCAACCAGTCGAAATCTTCATTGCTTTCACTGTTACGTTAAGATTTTAAATTTAAGTTTCCTTAAATTTACTGTTACAAATGACTTTTACAGCCGGGGATTTCCCCGGCTTTTTTCTTTTTGTCCATAACGTCATGTCGACTGCGCTCGGGATGACGCTATTACAAGCTCCGTCATTTCGACCGACCGAGAGGGAGTGGAGAAATCTCAAAAGATGCCTTATATTAAATAATATGAAACAATCGACTGTCTATTTCCTTAGTAATAAAAATAAAAATGTTTTGTATATTGGCGTGACATCCAATTTGGCACAAAGATTGGAGCAACATAAAATCAGCGAAGAAGACAGTTTTAGCAAAAAATACAATACTGATATTCTGGTTTACATCGAAAATTTTCCAACGATGGAAGAGGTTATAGCCAGAGAAAAACAATTAAAGAAATGGCGCAGGGAAAAGAAAAACGCGCTGGTGGAAAATATTAACCCTGATTGGAAAGATTTGAGGGAATAATATGAGATGTCTCGACTGCGCTCGACATGACGTATTTTGTTGCTCCCGTCATTTCGACTAAGTGATAGCGCACGGAGAAATCCCCTGAAAACACCTCGAAATTAATCAATTTCTTAACCCGTTTTTAACGACTTCAGGCATATACTTAAATATAAGAATATAGGGGTGGGCAAAGGGTCACTTTCAAAGAAAATATAATAATCTTTCTTACTTCCTATTTTTCTACAAAAAGCTTCTACAGGCACGGTGTCTGTCGAGCATTTTGCTTCGCGAAAGAATTTTTGCGGGGTCATAACCGGTAAACTCTAGGAAGGAGAAATACCATGCCAGTTATTGCAACAAATACATCTGCCAATTCGGCATTAACTTATCTAAATCGAAATTCAGAAGACCAGGCCAAGTCCCTGTCCAAACTCTCAAGCGGGTCACGTATTGTGGTCGCATCCGATGATGCCGCGGGTCTTGCCGTTGCCAATGGTCTTCAAGCTGATATTACAACATTACAACAGGCCTCGCGTAACGCTCTACAAGGTCGTGCGGTTATGCAAGTTGCTGATGGTGGTTTGGCGCGTATAGGTGATATTTTACAGCGTATGCAATCACTGGCGGCGCAGTCTATGTCTGGTTCTGTAGACGCAACCGGTCGTGGTTTTATTAACCAAGAATATCAGCAGCTAGTAACAGAAATTAATGATATTGCTGGGCAAACCCAATTTAATGGAACATCTCTATTAGACGGTTCTTTTGACCAAAGTTTCTTGGTTGGAGTTGACAGTGCCGACACAATTGACGTTGATTTAACTGGTGCTGCCGGAGTTACTGCAACGACGGTAGGTTTGGGTTTCACAGCAGCTAACGCAGGTAATGCCGCCGCTTTAAGTGGAACAGGAGCTTCTACTGCTACCTTTGACGAAATATCTGGTGCCATAGATGCCGTCTCTGCGGACCGCGCAACAGTTGGCTCATTCATCTCACGTTTTGAATATCGTGGTGAATATATTGAGACAGCGATTGAGAATCTGTCAGCCGCAAAATCATCCATCATGGATGTGGATATTGCCGCCGAGCAGACCAATCTGGTGAATAAACAGGTTCTGACCGAAGCCTCTATCGCGGCGTTGGCTCAGGCAAACCAGTCGAAGACATCTCTTTTGAGCTTGCTTCGATAGGATAGATTTTGATCTCCTCCCCTGATATACTTGTCGGGGGAGGGCATCACAAAAATTAAGAGACTTTTCGATTACACTTAATGAAAACCCAACAAGTTTAATCGTGGGGTCTCCCCAAAAAGAGCCCGTAAAAAAATTAAAAAAAGGGCGAAAAACTAAAAATGGTGGTTCATTTTACAAAGGAAAAGGGTCAAATTCACTTTATGAAATAAAAAGCATAAAATCTAAATTGCTGAATTAAAAGCAAATTTCAGAAATCTCCAACTATTTTGAATGCGTTAACCGATTTTTAAGGGTTATCGCAATAAACTGGTTGCATAGACGAAAAGATTTAACAAACAAAATTAATTCGTTTATAGTAACAGTAATAAGAAGATGACTTAATAATAAAGGCAGTAAGCCTGACGAAGGTTATCTTCCAGCCCCAAAGGATATCGGGGTTGAGCAAATTCTCTAGGAAGGAGACTTAAAATGCCAGTTATTGCAACAAATACATCCGCGAATACCGCGTTAACTTACCTAAACAGAAACTCAGAGGACCAAGCTAAATCCTTGTCCAAGCTGTCAAGTGGATCACGTATCGTGGTCGCATCTGACGACGCAGCAGGACTTGCTGTAGCATCTCGCCTCCAAGCTGATATAACAACATTAAATCAGGCAGCTAGGAACGCGCTTCAAGGACGGGCAGTGGTTCAGGTCGCAGACGGTGCTCTATCAAGAATAGGGGACATGCTTCAACGTATGAAGTCACTTGCGGCTCAGTCATTATCAGGTTCTGTCGATAATGCCTCACGTGGCTTCATTAATCAGGAATACCAACAGCTAGTCTCAGAAATTGATGCCATCGTGGCTGATGCTGAATTTAACGGAAATGTTTTGCTTGACGGGACTTTCAACCAAAGCTTTTTGGTTGGCGTTGATAGTGGTGACACAATTGCCGTAGACTGGGCGACAGCAGGAACTGACCAAATTAACGCGGCCTCTTCGAATTTAGGAGACCTCAATGGTTCAGGAACAGTCAAGCTGAATGCAACAGCTGTGGACGCCATCGGTGGCGGTGCAGGTAGTGCAGAAGAAGCCTTGGATGCGGTCGACGATGCGATTGACTCAATATCCAGTTTCAGATCAACAGTTGGTTCATTCATCTCACGCTTTGAATATCGTGGTGAATACATCCAGACAGCGATTGAAAACCTAAGTGCTGCAAAATCATCCATCATGGATGTTGATATTGCCGCCGAACAGTCAAACCTTGTGTCAAAGCAGGTCCTGACCGAAGCCTCTATCGCAGCCTTGGCTCAGGCCAACCAGTCCAAGAGCTCACTATTGGCTCTACTACGATAGGACAATAGGTTCATATAAGGAATTATTCCTCTCTCTAACGAGAACTCAAAAGCCGGGACCCACTCCCGGCTTTTTTCTTATCAATCGTTATGTCGAGGGCAGTTGAGGGATCTTAAGATTTTAAGCTGGAAGTATACACTGCCGCTTAGTCGAAATGATGTCTTTACAAGCCTTGGCACGGATCGTGCAAGTGATTTTAATGGTTTGGTAACCCTTATTGCTGTATACTGGTATACGTATAATAAGGATTATTATATTTGGAACACTAAAGGACAAGAATATGTCGAGCATAGGTCAAAGCGGGAATCTTTCCCAATCAGGTAATACAATCTTCCTCTCAGGCGGGTCTTCAGGACTCGATACGGCGGCGTTAATTGAGGCTGCGGTTAAGCAGCGTTTGCGTGAAGCCGATAAGATTGATGTTCGTATTGACGAAAACCTGGCCAAGTATGACGGCTATTCAACATTACAATCCCTGGGCTCCAACCTTCAGTCATCTCTAACGGCGTTGCGCAAGGCTTATGGTTTTTCCTCAACGGACGGCTCTGTATATAATCAGAAGGCCGGAACGATCGCAACGAATAATTCTGTCGATCCGCAAAGTATTCTGGGCGTTAATGTTACAGAAGACGCGGCTATTGGTACAAATACAATCATTGTGCAGAACAAGGCCAAGTCAATGCGTGTGGCCAGTGAATATTCTGCTGATGCCACTGCCGCGCTGGGCTTGAATGGTGATTTTGATATTCGCCTTGAAAACAGTAGCTGGGCAAATATTTCCGTTGCTGCCGGCGACAGCCTAAACAGCATAGCGGCTAAGATTAATGCAGCCAGCGGCGATTCTAATGTAAGCGCGCAGGTTATTAAAACCTCTGAAAATGAATGGCAGATGGTCCTGACAGGACTTGAAACCGGTCAATATATGCAAACAGCCACAGGCGCGGGGGATAATATTCTTCAAGCCATAGGTGTGCATGATGGCGGCGGCGCGTATCAATATGAGCTTCAGGCCAATGAGAACGCACAAGTTTTATTTAACGGTGTCGCCGTTACCAGAAATTCAAACGTCATTGACGATTTGGTCGAGGGCGTTTCTCTGGACATCAAAAATGCGGATCCGACGACTGAAATTACACTTGATATCGGAAATGATGCACCGGCAGTTAAAGACGCTATCATGAATTTTGTGGAGTCTTATAATGCGCTTCGCGACTTCGTAATCACAAATAATCAGGTATCCTCTGACGGAACTGTCTCTGAAGATGCCGTCCTTTATAACGACAATATTATGAAGTCACTGGATTCCAGCCTCCAAGGGCTGTTCAGTATTAACTTTGTAACCGGCGCACAGGAAACATTGCGTGAAATCGGAATCGAATTTGACCCTAATAACAAGCTTAAGGTTGACGAAATTAAGCTGGATAATGCATTGCTGGATGATTTTGGCGCTGTCCAAGCCCTTTTCCAGAGCCAATACAGTGACGACAATGCTGAGTTCAATATCACAAGAAACACATCACGAAATGCCAGCCTGAATTTTGCGCTGGATATTACACATGATGGTACAAATATTACAAATGTGTCGGTCGGAGGCGATAATTCGCTGTTTACAGTGACTGGGTCGACGATAAAAGGTAACGCCGGAACGATATATGAGGGCCTAACCTTTGCTTATGTTGGTAATACAAGCACGACAGTGAATGTTGGCTTTAATCAGGGTTTTGCAGATTTAGGCGCTAACTTGCTGGAAAACTTTACAAATAATATTAACGGCACAATACAATCCGAGAAGCTGAGTATCGAAAGTCAAAACGAGAATTTGGACAGTCGTGCCTCAAGAGTTCGTGAACGGGCCGAAGCGTATCGTTTATCATTGATTGAAAAATATGCGCGTTTTGAATCACAGTTAAGCGCCGCAAAGGCAACAATCAACCAGATAAGAGCTATATTGGGAACGAATAACGATGACTAATCCATACGCAAATAGCGGATACGCCAAGGCCATGTCAGCCTATCAGAATACACAGGACGAAAATCTTGGCCCGATGGAAATTATTCTCGAGCTTTATAAGGGCGTCATAAAATTTTTACGTCAGGCAAAATCTGCCTATGAAGCCGATGATCTGGAAAAAATGTGTTACTGGGTCGATCGTGTACAAAAGATTCTGGAAGCCCTCACAGCCCATCTTGATATGGACCAAGGTGGCAAGGATGCCGAATTTTTGCAGGAATTCTATGTCGTCCTGATGGCACGCTTGGGTAAGGTTCTTGACCGCCCCGACACATCACACGAATTTGACCAGCTTATCGCTTACGCCATGCCGGTTTACGAGCGATGGTATGAGTTGACCTATGATCGTGTAGCGCCCGGCAAGGAAGATGCGGACGTAAAAGAAAGCGCACACGCGAACTGATTTCACATTAAATAACTGATTTTTTTCCAACGCCCCTGTTTTCAGGGGCGTTTTGGCATGGGTCTTGCAATGACTCTTCGTAAGGTTTCACCGGAATTGCCCGGTTTGAATAAACCAATGACTTAACGAGGGTCTAAAACATGACAATAATAACAGACACCACCACAGATACAGGGATTTTGGATGATGATGTTTTGCTTGAGCGCATCAAGCGGGACGATCAGGCGGCATTTTCAATGCTCATGGAGCGTTACCGTGACAAGATAAAAGGATTGGCCTGGCGCCTTCTTTACAACGATGAGGCCGCGGAAGATGCGTTGCAGGAAGTTTTTTGCGCAGTTTGGCAGAATAAGGATAAATGGGAAATCGGCGGTGCGGCCAAATTTTCAACATGGATATACCGTGTCACAGTAAATAAATGCGTGGATGTAAAACGTAAAATGCGCCCCCAAGTGGATATCGACGACACAAATCTGTCCACCAATGCCCGTGCGGAGCGCATCATTTCCGCAAAGCAAATGGAAAAGACATTAGGCCAGTTGCTGGATACACTTCCGGAACAACAGGCACTGGCTCTTCGCATGTATTACTATGAAGATAAAAAGGTAGAAGATATTGCAGCCGAATTGGATAACACGGAGCTTGGTGTGCGTTCTCTTATCAAGCGTGGTAAGGCCGCTCTCAGGCTTTATGAAAGCGATTTAGAAATTTATAGATAAGTTTCCCCTTTGGGTTTTTCCTCCAGTACCCTTATATAAAAACCCCAAAACAGAAGACTGGCTGCCCCGAACGGAGCAGCCAGTCACTGTTGGTGGGTATCTGAGGGGAGGAATACCCACCTAATCTGTACTTTTTAAGAGGTTTTGATTTTAATTGTCCGGTTGGCATCTTTTTTCGCCTTGGACTTTTCTATTTCCACCTCTAAAACACCGTTTTTCAAAATGGCGTTTACTTTCTTTGTATCCGCGTCCTCCGGAAGCTTTAGACGTCTTGTGAAAGAACCTGTGCGGCGCTCGCGCTTATGCCAACTTTCACCTTCTGCCTCTTCCTGTTTATCAAACGCACCAGACAGCTCTAAAATTCCATCATTTAACTCAAGATGTATATTTTTTTCGTCAAGCCCCGGGACTTCGGCGTGTATAAGATAGGATTTTTCAGTCTCACCTATATCAAGTGCGACATTGAGGCCTTTCCCGACTTGCCTGTCTGCCAGAAAGCCGTCAAAAAGACGATCCATTTCTGAGGATAAGTCGCCGAAATGGCGCAATGTTAATGGGCGTGAGTGATGTGTTCCGAAAGGAACCATATTACCAAGTGTCATAAGTTTTCTCCTTTTCCAACTGTTAATGAGCTTGGAAACGACGCAAACCCCCATATGGGCAATTTTTGTCGCATTGACCTTAAAAGACATGCTATACACTGTCTCTGTAAGGTCTATATTCATATATACGCAAAAAAGGATGTTTCGGATGAGTGGACACAGTAAAAAAGTTGGATTTCCTTACAAGCTGGCGCAATACAGTGCCTGGCCTGTACTTCTTACTTTCTCAATAAGCTTGACCGCCTTGGGATTTGCTTATGATCATCCGATGATAGCTTTTAATCTGTCATATATCATCCTTGCCATTTCATTATTATTATTAGAGCGCGCCATGCCGTTTGAACCTAAATGGCAACAAAAGGATGGCCAGTTGCTCGCTGATATAGGACACACACTTGTCAGTAAAGGCACTGTACAGGCGATTTTGGTTTTCGGCGGTGTAATCGGTCTCTCTGAGATTGTGAAGCCGGCAGTCGATACGCAAGGGGGAATGTGGCCAGCCAGCTGGATTATGCCTTTGCAGGTTTTACTGGGATTAATTATTGCGGAATTCGGTCTCTATTGGGCACACCGCATGGCGCACGAGTGGAAACCTTTATGGCCTTACCACTCAATACATCATTCTGTTACCCGTCTTTGGGTCGTTAATACAGGACGTTTTCATTTCATAGATTCGCTTATATCGATAGTTCTTGGTAGCGGATTGCTTCTGATTGCAGGTGCGCCCCTTGAGGTAATTCAATGGGTTTCCGCAGTCACGGCCTTTATCGGTATTTTGACACATTGTAACGTTGATATGAAATTTGGCCCTATATCCTATGTGTTTAATACGCCTGAGCTCCATCGCTGGCATCACAGCAAGGATTTAAAGGAAGGAGACAAAAACTACTGCGAAAATATTATGATCTGGGATCATGTTTTCCGCAGCTTTTATAATGCCGATTACCGCCCTCCATCAGATATAGGTATAAAAGAATATATGCCTATGCGTTTCCGTGAGCAGCTTGTTTTGCCGTTTCGCTGGAAAAGGGTGCAGGCTGAATATAATGCTAAAAAACTTTAATAAAATTTTAAATAAGTTGACATAATATATCCTTTAGGCCTTTTAACAATAGGGAATATTATGTTTGAGCGTTGCAGTTTTATTATGGGTGATGATGAGAGCATACTTATCATTGTTCCGGTTAACATTCCAAAAGATGAACCTTTAACGATTGAGGTCAGCCCAACGCATTTGATGTTTAGGCTTGGTGAAGAGCTTTTTGCCGATATTGAATGTTGTAAACGCGATGTCTATGAACGGCTCCTGACCAAACAGAAGGTCGGCCTTGTTGAAATTACGGAAGAAAGTCCCGATTTTCCACCCTATATTTCTTTGGTTGCAGCAATAAGGGAAGGAGCCAGAATATGAGCAGACCATCTTATCTTCCCTCTAATGGCTATGTAACAGGATCTGGTTTTAGAACATCTAATATGGATGCTCAAATATCAGAGGCAACGGGCTTGCCCGGGCCTGTGTCGAACATAAGCGCGGATTTTTCCTCTAACGCATCACCTTGGGGATTCTCAGGGCCATCTGCTGAAATGGATATGTCTAGCGCGCTCTAAAACTTTTTAAGTTCTGGTTTTTATGCTATTCACTTTCTGTAGCAACGGAAAGGTTTAAGAATGGCATCAAAACGTGCCTTGATAACCGGTATAACAGGGCAAGACGGCGTTTACCTGACGCAATTATTGCTTGAAAAAGGCTATTATGTGGATGGCCTGACTCAGCCGAATGCCCATGATGATACACAAAATCTGCGTAGTTTCACGGATAACATTGAAGATGGCCGCCTCAAACTTCATTATGGCGATTTGTTGGATGGAGGTGCGCTGACGCGCCTGATAGCAGAAACCAAGCCGGATGAGATTTACAATCTGGCGGCTCAAAGTCATGTCGGTAAAAGTTTTGATACTCCTGAATATACGATTAATGTAAATGGTCTTGGAACACTACGCTGTCTCGAAGCTATTCGTGCGCTGGGTTTAGAAAAAGAAACCAGATTATATCAGGCCTCAACCTCCGAGATATTTGGAAATATGAAAGCTCCTCAAAATGAGGCCACTGAATGTTCGCCGCAAAGCCCCTATGCAGCGGCCAAGCTTATGGCGCATAACCTCGTTGGGATATATCGTGAGGCATATGATATTTTTGCTGTATCGGGCATAGTTTTTAACCATGAAAGCCCGTTACGGGGTGACGACTTTGTAACCCAAAAAATTGCAAAAGGTGTTGCCGCCATCAAGAACGGAAATTTGGATTGTATTGAGTTGGGTAATCTTGATGCAGTGCGTGACTGGGGGCATGCAAAAGACTACGTGCGTGGTATATGGCAAATGCTGCAACATGATCAGCCGCAGGATTATGTTTTAGCAACCGGGCAGGGGCGTAATGTCCGTGAATTTTGTGAGATGGCCTTCAAGGTTGCGGATATTGAACTGCAATGGAAGGGCAAGGGCATAGATGAACAAGGCATAGATAAAAAAACGGGAGAGGTCCGAGTAAAAGTAAATGCTGATTTTTTCCGGCCTCTGGAAGTAAATGGTTTGATAGGGGATGCGACCCGCGCAAAGCAGGATTTGGGGTGGAAGCAGCAGATTTCTTTCGAAGAAATGGTCAGAGAAATGGTCCAATCTGCTTTGGCAAAATAAAAAAGAGCAAAAAAAGTAAAAGTGAAACCATGTCTGCGAAAATAAACAGTTTATGGATCGCCGGAGCATCCGGTCTTGTTGGCTCTGCACTTGTCAGATTTTATCGCGATACGAATATAGGGCTTTTGGCCCCATCGCATGAAGAACTTGATTTGACCAATCAGGCTGAGGTGAGTAAATGGATGGAAAGCAACAGGCCAAGTCATATCATAATGGCAGCTGGCACTGTCGGGGGCATAGGGGCGAACAGCTCCCGCCCCGCAGAGTTTATTTCGGATAATATTATAATGGCTAGAAATGTCATCCATGGTGCTTTTGAACATAAGGTTGAAAAGCTGATCTATCTTGGCTCTTCTTGTATTTACCCCAAAGAAGCGGAACAGCCCATAAAGGAAAACCGTCTTTTAACTGCACCGCTTGAACCTACCAATGAGCCTTATGCAATTGCCAAGATAGCAGGTATTAAAATGTGTGAAGCATATAGAGCACAATATGATTGTAATTTTATCACTGCAATACCGTGTAATATCTATGGGATTGGGGATAGGTATTGCGCACATAATTCCCACGTAATTCCGTCACTTATTTTGAAAATTCACGATGCAAAAATCAGGAATTTTCCTCAAGTTGAGCTTTGGGGGACAGGTAATGCTCTACGGGAATTTCTATGCGCTGACGATCTGGCACAAGGCATAGATATTCTGATGCGTAAATATGACGACAGAGAGCCTGTTAATATTGGAAGTGGTGATGAAATCACAATCGAAAACCTGGCTAAATTAATTGCAAAAACTATTGGCTATCAAGGTGATATAGTGTTTAATCCGGACTATCCCGATGGCGTCAGAAGAAAAGTTGTAGATAATGCGAAAATGACAGCCTTGGGTTGGGAGCCTCAAGCGCATTTAAGGGAGGGGCTGGAAATATCTTATAACGACTTTTTAAAGCGGGGTATTTATGAGAGAGCATTTAAATAAAATTAAACCGGTTATATTATGTGGGGGTAAGGGGTTACGCCTTTGGCCATATTCAAGAAATACACGGCCCAAGCCTTTTCTTAAGCCTTTAGGTCGTCCAAGCCTGTTTCAACAGACTTTAACGAGAGTGAAGGCGCTGGATACACCCATTCTGGTTAGCCCTGAATATCTGGATAAAGTGCTTGATGACCAGATACCTCAGAAGGCAACTGTTGAACGTATAAGAGAGCCAGAAGGGCGTAATACATGTGCTGCAATTTTGCTGACATGTCTGAAAACGAATGATAGGAAAGCCCTTCATTTATTTTTACCCTGCGACCATGCCTTTGACAGTTTCGAGCCTTTCTTAAAAAAGCTGAACGAATTGGCTGCAAAAGATGAAACCTTAGAAAAAATTTATCTTTTCGGAATAAAAGCCCTTATGCCGGAAACACGTTACGGATATATAAAACATGATCCCGAGAGTTACCGCGTTGACAGTTTTATAGAAAAGCCTGAAAAGAAAAAAGCGAAGGAATTATTTGATAATGAATGTTGGTGGAATTCAGGCATTATTTTAGCGACTCCCGAGCGTATTCTCGCCGCAGCTGAAAAGAACATTCCGGAAATATTGCATAAAGTTCAACATGATTTTGAAAGCACTCCGCCACTTTCCATAGACAAGGCTTTATTGGAGAAAGCGGATGATATCTATGTCGTTCCTCTTGACGTGCAGTGGATGGATATCGGAACATGGTGGTCATTTATTGTTTATATATTCAAACATAAGCCGCTGACAGGAAACTGATGACACAACAATCCACGCGCCATATTCTCTTAATTGAACCTGCTGAATTCTATAGAAACCCCCAGACTGCTGATACAAATGTATATCAGCACGATGAAGATGAGGGGCACGCCGAAACTTTTAAAAAGGCATTACAAGAATTTCGTAACTTCAGAAATGTGCTTGTAGAGCATGGTGTTCACATAACAACTCTTAAAGGATCCAAGGGCTGTCCCGATCATATTTTCCCAAATTGGGCATCCACGGATCCTGATGGCCGCCTGGTTTTTTATCCTATGCTAAATGAAAATCGTCAGGCAGAGCGAACACCGGAAATGCTGGATTTCTTCAAAAAATATTATGATCTTGCAGCAGATTTTCGCAATGAAGAAAATAATGGGCGTTATCTTGAAAGTACGGGTTCTCTGGTAATAGACCATGTACATAAACGAGCCTATTGCGCTCTTTCCGGCCGTTCAACAGAAAGCCTTGCGCAGGACTGGGCGGACAAGCTGGGCTATAAATTATATACATTTCCTACATTAACTCATACAGGAAAGCCCGTTTATCATACTGATCTAACAATGTTTATTGGGACGGAATTTGCGGCTATTTGCGCCGAATGTATTACTGACGAGGCAAAAAGGGACGAGGTTGTAGGTTCTCTTAAAGAACACCGGGATGTGATTTTCTTGAGTAAGGAGCAGCTTTCCAACTTTTGTGGAAATTCACTGGAAGTGAAAGGGGATGCTAAAAAGCCTTATCTTGTAATGTCCGCAAACGGACAAAAGCATTTAACCGACGAGCAGGTAAAGTTCTTCAAAAAATATGTGACTGATATTATAGGATCAGATATTTCGACGATTGAAAAATACGGTGGTGGATCAGCGCGGTGTTTACTGCTTGAACTGCACTAATCAGGCGACTTGCGCTTTTGGCAATGGCTTGGTCAGGGTCATACCAAAATAGGCAGCCTCTCTGCTTGGTTGTCTGACAGGAGAAAGAACTTCGACATCCTCGATTTTCTCGACATCGCCATTGGAGAAATTAAATCCGGCCTTACGTGCAGCTTTTTTCAGACTGTCAATTTGCCAGAAGTGATCTCCATATAGGTCATAACTTGTGCCATCCTGCTGGTAAATACGCCCAGTGTAACGCTGACCCTCTTTCATTGTACTGACATCGTCAATATCATATTCACATAAAGAATGAGGAACATCCAAATGATCAGGATGCGCTCCTGTAATATAAAGTGTGGAGCCGGGTTTAAGAGCCTTAAAAGCAACCTGAAAAAGCTTGTCTAAGGATTTTCTGTTGGGACTACACTGGTGAACAAAGTTCATCATCGCGAAGCCATATTCGGCACAGGGCACATCACGCATGGATGAGATTTCCTGCATATTGTCGTTACTGACATATCCAAGATTGGTTTTCTTAAGGTTATCTTTGGCCACTTTCAACATGTTCTTGGAAGAATCTACGCCATCAACGGCGATGCCGCGTCTTAAAAAGGGGAGGGCCAAAAGAAAAGGACCACATCCGATATCCAGAATTTTATCATTTTGTCTGTCAAATGAACCATTTAATGCTGCCTCATTGAAGGCGCGCTCTATGAATGGGTAAATCTTGATTTTTTCCAGACCTGCGATACCGGCAAATTTCTGCGCATTTTTATCGTAATTATGGGCCGCGTTGTGGTCATAACCGGGTATTTTATTCAGCATGAATAAAACGGGCTCTTTTTTCGGAACTGTTATCGAGTTGTCATTCATAATAGTTCTTTAACCTAAATAGTTTTATCTGCTCTTTCCCACACAAAATTAAATACTTTTTTGAATGTTTGTGAGAAAAGAAAACTGTTTATAATCAAACCTTTCATAGGTGGGCCCCAATTCACCATTGCCAGTTTGTCCCCATAAATGAAATAAGGGTAAGGGCTGAAATATTCAGGACTTATAGATCTGTAAAATTCTTTTGGGGCGATGAAATTTGTATCGCCTTTTTTGACAATAATGCGCTCTGTAATATTAGAACTTAGAATCTTGTCGAGATGGTCTTTTATTTTTGTATATTCTTCGCTGGATGGATCGGCACGCTCCTCAAGGCCAAAAATAAGCACTTCTCCACCTGTCCCGCCAAGTGTGGAGATTATATCAGCATTAATTTCATCCAACGCGTTTTCGCCGTCAATAATGCTAATAGTCTCATCTTTTAAGCGAACGCCTGAGCCGGGCGTAAATTCAATCCCGCTTTTTTCGAAAGCTTTTCGAATAATGGCAAGATTGCTTTCGCGAGGTTGTGTAGAACCTTTTTCAATAGCACCTATAGATGTCGTTGATATGCCGGTACGGTCAGACAAATCCTGCTGGCTCCAATTAAGGATACCGCGTGCGCCTCTGATTTGTGCCGTTGTAATAGTCATCGCATCCAGAAATTTTGATTAGTTTAGAATTTTATAAACTAAGCAGGGATATAATTCAAGGGAAAATATGAAAAATAGCAAAATTACTTTCCATATTAATCCGAAAAGCTTTGTTTATCTTAACCAGATCTTTTTATTTAACAAAC
The DNA here is from genome assembly GCA_002695035.1 of Micavibrio sp. Taxonomy (GTDB): domain Bacteria; phylum Pseudomonadota; class Alphaproteobacteria; order Micavibrionales; family Micavibrionaceae; genus UBA2137. Next base: position 15,992 of record NZNU01000067.1, read on the forward strand.
TTTTGTGCGTTGCGGCGATAAAGTTTATTTTTTCTTAAGAGGCTTTATCTATTAGACCTTCACGTCTCAAAAGGGCTTCCGGATCAGCTTCTCTGCCACGGAACTTCTTATAAAGGGTGAGGGGGTGGTCACTACCACCCTGTTCGAGGATCTCGTGACGGTATTTCATGGCTGTATCTTTATCGTATAACCCTTTTTCCAAGAAGAGCTCAAAGGTATCAGCGTCTAGAACTTCTGCCCATTTATAGCTATAATAACCGGCAGCATAGCCGCCTGCGAATATATGGGAAAATGATGTCGATGTCGGCCCGCCGAAACGGTCAAAAAGAATCGCCTCTTTAACCGCGTCGTCTTCGAACTCAATAATATCACTGTCTGGTGTAAGGTTGTCATTCACGTGATAGGCCATATCAAGTAAACCTAAGGAAACTTGTCTCAAACCCGTCCAACCACTCATGTAATTTTTGGCAGAACGAAGCTTTTCGACCAGATCATCAGGTATTTTATCCCCTGTCTCATAGTGACCGGAAACCATGTTCAATGTTTCACGCTCATAGAGCCAGTTTTCCTGGACCTGGGAAGGAAGCTCCACAAAATCCCATAATACATTTGTACCGCTGGTGGATGGATATTTCGTACGGCCAAGAAGCGCGTGGATCGCATGACCCATTTCATGGAACAGGGTAAGCACCTCATTGTGTGTGTGCAGGCTTGGCTTGTCTGGTGTTGGTTTTGAGAAGTTGCACACAATCTCCATAATGGCCGGACGTTGTTGTCCTTGATAAAGGCCGTGATCGCGGAAGGATGCTTTCCATGCGCCTGAGCGTTTATTCTCACGAACGTAGAAATCAGCGTAAAGAATACCGAATAAATCTCCCGTGTCTTTATCCTGCACCTCAAAGGCCTGAACATCGTCATGCCATGTCGGAATATTTTCCGCCTTTTTAAACTCGAGATTAAAGAGTTTCTGGAAATGCAGGAATGTGCCCTCAAGCACATTTTGCAAAGGGAAATAGGGGCGTAAATCTTCTTCGGAAAATTTATAAAGCTCCTGCTTTCTTTTTTCGCTGTAATATCCAATATCCCATGGACGAAGTTCTTCTATTCCGTCTTTTTCCTTGGCGAAGGATTTTAGGTTTTTAAGGTCATCTTCTGCCGCCGGGCGATAGGTTTGCCTTAAGGTTTCAAGAAACTCCATGACAGAATCAGTTGTCTTGGCCATGCGCCGTTCTAAAACAAAATCGGAAAATGTGTTGAAGCCTAAAAGCTTTGAACGCTTGTTACGCAATTCTACGATTTTCTTAATTAAGTCGGAATTATCATGATCATCTTTAAAGGCACGGTTGGAAAAGGCTTTCCACATTTTTTCACGATACTCACGTTTGTCTGAATAGGTCAGGAAGGGGATGAAGCTCGGGAAATCAAGAGTGAAAAGCCATGTGTTTTCATAGCCTTTACATTCTGCCTCATGACGTGCGCTTTCGATTATAGTTTCCGGAAGACCTGAGAGGTCGGCCTCATCAGTAATTTTCAATTCAAATTTAGCCGAAGACTTGATGACATTTTGTGAAAACTGCGTGCCTAGATTGGATGATTGCTTATTTATCTCACGCAGTATTTTCTTATCCTCATCACCTAATAACGCCCCGCTTCTGACAAAACCCTGATAGGTGTCGTCAAGCAAAGTCATTTCAACGGTTTCAAGGTCAAGCGAGTTACGTTTATCGTAAACGCTCTTAACGCGCGCAAACAATTCCTCGTCCAATGATACATCACTGCTGAAATCGGCGGTAAGGGGCGAGATTTTTTCAGCCACCTCGTTATAGTCATCGCCACCAATAACGCTTAAAAGATTGTAAAAAATCGAACTGACATAGCCTAAATCCTCGGAAGCGCACTCCAGAGCTTCAATTGTGTTTTCAAAACTAGGCTCATCTTTATTGGTCTTGATAGCATCTATATTTTTCCGCGCTTTTTCAATTCCGGCCTCGATAGCAGGTAGAAAATGACCGACCTCAATCTCTTTAAATGGGGGTACGCTGTAAGGTGTATCGAAAGTCTTGAAAAAGGGGTTTTGCAAATCTGGCATTGTTACTCTTGAAGGATTTAGGTGTTGTTTTTAAATCTGTCTCTCTATTATATGGAGCATTATGTACGATGTGCCAAGGTCTAATGCCTTTGATGATATATATTTCTCGGTAGAAAACGGTGCCGAGGAAAGCGAGTTTGTGTTTTTTAAAGGCAGTAATCTGCCGCAAAGCTGGGATACAAACAGCAGCTATACTATTGCTGAAACAGGATTTGGTACGGGGTTAAATTTTTTTCTTGCCTGGGAGTTATTAGAAAAAAACGCACCTGACCTGAAACTCAAATTTATATCTTATGAAATGTACCCGCTGGATGCTGAAGAGATTAGAAAAGGCCTTTCACGATGGGGAAGTAGGTTCGAAAATAAGATAGAAAAATTTTTATCCCTGTATCCAGAGCAAAGAGAAACTGGAAGGCACATTCTTGAAATTACACCATCCCTTACGCTTTGTCTTTATATTGGTGATGTGAATGAATGTTTGCCGATGACACAGGATATAGTGGTTGATGCCTGGTTTTTGGACGGATTCACACCTGCAAAAAACCCTCTTATGTGGACTGACACGGTTTTTAAGAACATGGCCCGTCTTTCAAAAGAGGGAACCTCTTTTGCGACGTTTACTTCTGCGGGCTTTGTAAAGCGTGGTTTGCAAGCTGCAGGATTTGACGTTGAAAAAACAAAAGGCTTTGGCCGGAAGAGGGAACGCCTTATCGGTAAATTTACCGGAGAAGCGGCTAGCAAATGAGGTATAAAATCGCGATAATTGGTGGCGGACTGGCCGGTTGTGCGGCTGCATGGTGTTTATCAAGGCAGGGCCATCACGTCACCATATTTGAAAAAGGTACTGAAATAGCATCAGGCGCATCCGGTAATGAAAGAGGAATGATTAACCCGCGCTTCTATAAATTTTTCAATAAAGAAGCATCATTTTACGCCGCTGGATTTAAGGCTGTTTTAAAAGCCGCTGAAGAACTCTCTCAAACACACAGCCTTGATTTTGAGCAATGTGGGGCGTTGCATTTGATAACGGATGAGACAAAGAAAGACCGTTACAGTGAAATGATAAAAAACTGGGGCTGGCCGGAAGAAGAAATGCGGATTGTCAGTTCGGAAAAAGCTTCTGAAATTGCAGGAACAGATATACCTGCGGAGGCTCTCTATCTCGCGACCTCCGCTCAGATATCACCTAAAAAACTTTGCATAGCTTATAGTGAGCAGGCGGATATCAGATTAAATACCGCGATTGAAAGTATCGAGCCTATATCAGATGGAGGCTGGTATCTGGACGGTGAGCGATTTGATAAGGCCATATTGGCAAACGCCTATCATATTCCCCAGCTTATGCCGGAGGTGGAGCTTCAAACTGTGCGGGGTCAAATGGCATTGGCAAAGGCGACTAGCTGCTCAAAAACAATGAAGTGCAATATACATTATGGGGGCTATATTTCCGCGCCGATGAATGGTTACCACGGCGTTGGTGCAAGTTTTCAGCCCTGGTCAAAGGACGTAGATGTTAAAAAAGATGACAATAGATATATTCTAAATAAACTGGCTGAATTTCTGCCCCATATCTCTGAAAGTATAGAATTAGAGCAGGAGAGAGCCTCTCTCAGAACAACAAATAAACATAAATTTCCTGAGTTTGGCGAGGTAAAGCCCGGTCTTTATGTTTCCACCGCGCATGGTTCACATGGTCTGGTTACAAGCCTTCAGGCTGCAATAGAAATTGCCAAATTCATTACCACCTCAGCAAAAGCTTGAGCAAAAGACATTTTCATTATATTTTAAGCGGCTATGACATTTTTAATATGCCTTATCGGAACACTTTGTCTCGTGCCTATCTTACGCAGGCTAGCCATTGAAACTAATTTTGTTGATATTCCTGATGACCGTAAGCACCATGATGGACTGATACCGCCTATCGGGGGTATAGCCATTTTTATACCTTTTCTTGTTCTGTCGGGTGTGTATGCGTTTCAGGCCGATTTACTTTTGCAGGATATCTGGCCGTTTTTTACGGCTGTTATAATGCTTCTTCTGCTGGGTGTTGTAGATGATAAGTATCATATTAATGCCAATTTTAAGTTTCTCGTTCATTTTCTCGCCGCTATTCTTGTTGTTTATAACGGTGCAAATTTATCGAGCATGGGAAATCTTTTTGGCTATGGAGAAAGTAACTTTGGATGGTTTGCTCCGATATTCTCAGTCTTTTGTGTGGTTTATCTTATTAATGCCATAAATATGATTGACGGTATCGACGGTTTGTCCTGCGGGCTTGGCGTAATTATGACGGGATACCTCATACTGGCTTGCATGTTGGCGGGGCTGATACCGCCGGCAGGGCTTTATATGCTGGCCGGTGGACTGGTCGGGTATCTCTGGTACAACATGCGGACACCATTCAGGTCATCTGCAATTGTATTTTTAGGCGATGCGGGAAGTATGGTACTTGGCCTGATCCTGGCGTGGTATGCGATGACATTGTCACAAAACCCGGAAGACATCTTCCAACCGATTACTGTGGCCTGGATATTGGCGTTGCCCATATGGGATGCTTTCGGAATGTTAACAGCTCGCATCCGGCAAGGCCGCCGGCCGTTCGCACCTGACAGAAACCATTTTCATCACCATTTTTTAGCGGCCGGCTTTACGCAAGGTCAGGCAACACCTTTGATTATGGTGTATTCGGCTTTGCTTGGTGCAATCGGTGTTTTCCTGCCAAAAGCCGGATTCCCTTACTGGATGCTAACCTATATGTGGATATTCATGTGGCTGGTTCATGCCCAGCTTAGCCATAAACCTGCAAAATTTATTGCTTTCCTTCGCCGAATTCGTGTTCGAGTGTGGCAGACAAAGCATGCTGCAAATTCGTAGGTGCGTTAAAGCCGCTGGAATGTGCCTTGTCAGCATTGAAAACAGTATTGGCACAAAATTTTTCAATACGTATGCGTGAGACCGGGAAGGTTTTTCCTGTTATCTTGGAAAGAGCGTCAAAGCATGCACCAGCAGAATAACCCGCCCAATAGGGAAGCCTTATACCAACACCTTTTCCTTTTCCAAGAGTTTCACGCACCTGTTTCACAAGCTCGTTCATAGTAAAGTCAGGCTTGTCGACATAATTATAAACATGAACGCCTGTTCCGAAGCCAAGGGAATATTTTATGAAACTTGCGACATTACCGACATAGCACATGGATTTTTTATTTTTGCCGTCGCCTATCATTACGAAAGCACCAGAAGCAATCTGGCGTAACAGGTTATAGACATTTCCACGATTGTTTGGGCCAAATACAACAGTAGGGCGGATAATTGTTAATGCACGCTTATTGGGGGCATGTCTTTGCCATAGAAGATAGACATCTTCGGCTTCTGATTTCGTCTTACCGTAAGGGTTGAAAGGTTTATGTGGCGTATCTTCATCAGGCTCGCCGGGTTGGAAGCCATAAACAGCAACAGAACTGGTAAAAACAATGTTTTCAATGCCCAGCTCTTGCGCAACGTCACACAAGTTTTGGGATCCTTTTACATTCACATCGTGATAGCGGCTGATGGGACGCACGTTATCGTGATGAACCGCTGCCAGATTAATAATGGTGTCACATCCCTGACAGACTTGACGAAGGCTTTCCTTGTCCAGAAGGTCCGCTTCTACGCGCTGGTTAGGGAATTTTTGAGAGGGTGCTATATCTCCGATAATAACCTCATGTCTCTCATCCAGCAAAATAGGCATCAATTCTGTACCTATAAACCCACTTCCGCCAATTAATGCTATTTTCATCTATAATCCCTTGTAAACATGTTCAAAAAACCACTGTCTTTCGTGTTTGTTTTTACCCTGTCTTATGCCATCATGCAACGTATGAAAATTGCATATATTATAACGAGAATGGACGAATACGGCGGGGCACAGGTCCATATCCGTGATATGTCCACATATCTGCATGGGCAGGGCCATGAAATAACAGTATTATCGGGCTGGCCGGGTAAGGTGTCCGATTTCATAGAGCATGTGGGGGTCACATATCGCGAAATACCCGATCTGATACGTTCTATAAAGCCAAAACAGGACTGGCGTGCTTTCAAACAAATTAGAAAAACCCTACAACATGAAAAACCGGATATTGTTTCCTGTCATTCATCAAAGGCTGGATTGCTGGGCCGTCTAGCGGCAAGATCGCTAGGGATACCTGTGGTTTTTACGGCGCATGGATGGGCTTTTACTGATAACGTTCCGCCGCTACAGCGTCTTATTTACCGTGTGATTGAAACACTGGCGGCATTGTTTACTTCTCGCATCATTACGGTCAGTGAATATGATCGGCAACTCGCCTTGAAAAAACATGTTTGTTCCACCAAAAAAATCAAAACCGTTCATAATGGAATGCTTTTGCTGCCCGCTCCTCATCGAAATGTGACGGAAAAAGATAAGCCATTACAGATTATTATGGTGGCCAGATTCGGACCGCAAAAAGATCATGCAACCTTATTGAAAGCCTTGTCAGTTTTAGAATCTACTAACTGGCACCTGACGTTTGTCGGCGGTGGAGATAACTCAGAAACAGGTAATCTTGCAGATAAACTGGGTTTAAGCGATAAAATTACCTTCATGGGCGAGCGTGAAGACATACCCGAAATTTTGGAGAGTGCTGATTTATATACATTAATTACAAATTGGGAAGGCTTTCCGCGTTCTATTCTGGAGGCGATGAGAGCTCAGCTTCCTGTCGTGGCAACAGACGTTGCCGGTGTGTCAGAGGCTGTAATTGAGGGGGAAACAGGGTGGTTGGTCCCCCACAGGGATGAAGACGCTCTTGCTGCAATTATTGCTACGGCTATTGAGAACCGTCAGCAGGTCTATGACATGGGGCTTGCGGGTCGTAACCGCTTTGAAGAGAATTTTACGTTTAAGCATATGATGGATAAAAATCTGGCACTTTACCAAGAGGTGGTATTGGAAGAAGGGTAGTTGATAACTTTGGATACAACCTTTTGATGTCACTCAAAAAAAGTTAAGCTTGGCTGGTAAATTAAAACCGGATAGGGAATCATCAAAATGCGCCGTGCCTTACTTTTGTCATCTGTATGTCTCTTATCAGCCTGTAACTATATGTGGGGCAATGACGAATTAAAAGAAGTGCAGGAGCCGCCTGAAGAAATCTGGATTATGGATCACCGGGATCCTTCAACCCTACCGCCTGTGGTTGTTGAAGACACTCCCGCTCCCACAGCAAGCTCTATNCCTATCGAAGCACCAAATGCAGAGACAGAGGCAATATTGGTTGAAAATTCTGATATGGCACCAGCTGTTCCGGTCGCACCGGCAACTCCTGCCACTGTACAAAATCCAAATATGCCTGTTCGCGAAACCCTTTTGAAAGGGGATGCTGCGCGCTTGGTTCTTTTGGAAGAAGAGGTTAAGCGCCTTCGTAGCGAAGTTGGGACTTTGCGTAATGTCATGCAAAAAATGATGGCTGCCGATGGTCAACTAAAAGATCTGAGCCTTGAACTGGAGAGGATAAATCAGGATTACGCTATTGCGCCCGCGCCAATAACGGCTGCACCTGCGCCTGTTCCTGCAAATATGACGCCAGCCACGACCATGCCCGTTACCGATGCACNTGCCAATCAGGTGACAAATGTACGTTTTGGTAAAAACGGTGCTGCAACGCGCGTTGTTTTAGACCTTGCACAACGAAGCCAGTATACTACTGATCTTGATAATGCAAACGGTGTTCTTGTGGTGGAGTTGCCGGGAACTTTTTGGGCGGCGCAAAATAACCTTGGCGGTTCCGGGGTGGTACAGGGTATTACGGCCTCAACCGCAGCCAATGGCACGGCCAGAATGATTGTTGAGTTAAACGGGCCTGTAGCAATTCAGAAAGCCAATCTTCTGCCCCCATCAGGCCAATATGGTAACAGACTCTATTTTGACCTTATGCCGCAATAATGGCAGAAATGTTAGCATTAGTGGGGGGTAGTGATCATTGCAGATGATATTATATGCGACATGTGCTTTCGTCTAAAATCTTTTTTTAAGGCTTCCCAATCTTCAGCATATAAGTCTTCCAGATGAACGGGCAGAGAATAATCTATGCCAACTTCGCCCCGTTTTTTTTGATTTTTAAGGTCTGAACTATGTTCGCGGAGTGTCTCAGCAGCCTCCTCAACGGATTTGCATCTGGAGAGGCTTCCATAGAGATTAGTATCGAACTCATCTTCCCTTATAGTTGAGCCGGCATTTTCAAAATTTTCTTTCAAAAACCTTTTGAGGGATTTGTAGCTTTCACCTAAGTNCATGCGAAATACCTTGTGCTATAAAATTAATTTTCTCTTTTGTCCGTTTACCTAAGGGGCGGTCTTAGAATGGCATTGCACATAATTCTTATACCGTTTTCTTTTTTAAGGCTAGCTTTTACCTGCTCCCAAGAATTTTCGTCAAGTCTCTCTTGAGCAAAAGGCATTTGGTGGTGCTCAGGTATAAGATTGGTCTTCTTGGCAGAGCGCAACTCTTCCTCCAGCCTGTCATACTGTTTTAATGCGCTTTCAGTGCTATCACACTGGATAATCGCAGAATATGCACGGCGGTCAAAATCTTGAGCTTCATCATACATGTTTGAGACACGCCAAGCCTCGACAAGACTTTCTTTTACACGTGAAAAAAAGTTAGTAGCAATCATAACATCCTCCATTTTGGGCATATATAAAGAGGTATCAAGGTTATGTCAATAAAATAAAGGAGTTTGATACATAAATTTTTTATTCAAATATCTTTTCAATTTAACACTTATATAACCCTTTTATGATGAAATAAAGTTTGGGGAATCATGTAGAGATGTCAGACATTAACAGCTATTTACAGGAATTGAATGAGGAGAGTCACGCGATACCGAGTGATCCTTATCTAAACCCGTCCAATCCCAATTTTCAGTGGAATCTTACAGGCGACTGGGGAATCAATGCGGACGAGGTGTGGGCTGATTATACAGGGTCCGGTATTCGTGTTGCTGTTTTCGACGAGGGTATCAATTACAACCACTCTGACCTTTTATCCAATTACCGCATTGATCTGGATTTAGATACGTCGGGGGGCAATGATCAGGATGCCAGAAATATGTCTTCGCAAGAGAACCATGGGACATGGGTTGCGGGTATGATTGGGGCTGATGATAACGGGTCAGGTATGGTCGGGGTGGCTTTTGACTCTGAAATGATCGGGATACGCCGGACATTTTCAGGCGGCTCTTTTCTCGATGTGAGGGAAGGCTTTCAACACGCATTATCGACCGATGCGGACATTATGAATAATAGCTGGGGCTCAGTAGACCCGTTTACCGATAAATTTGATATTAACTATTCAGGTAATGATTATTCAGAAGTGTATTCTGATATGCTTGACCTTGTTTCACAAGGGCGCGGAGGGCTAGGAACTTCAATAGTATTTTCCGCAGGAAACAGTGGGCTTGGTGATGATAATGTTAATTATCATAACTTCCAGAATTCTCCATATACTATCACTGTCGGTGCTACTGAAGAAGACGGAAGCCTGGCAAGTTTCTCAACTCCGGGATCTGCGGTGCTTACGTCTGCACCTGGCGCTCTAGTGATGAGCACAGATAATGATGGCGGATACCAGCTTGTAAACGGAACATCTTTTTCTGCCCCGACTGTATCGGGTGTAATAGCCCTGATGTATGAAGCTAATCCCGATCTGGGATATCGCGATGTTCAAGAGATACTTGCCTTATCTTCACGCATGACAGCTCCAGACAGCAATATTGAATATCAGGAGAACGGCTCTCATTTCTGGAATGGCGGAGGAATGCACTATTCTCACGAGGTAGGTTTTGGTCTGATTGATGCCCATGACGCTGTGCGTTTTGCAGAGACTTGGACAGAGCAAAAAACTTACGCCAATATGGAGGTGGTAAGTTACAACCAAACTTACTCTAATGAAGCCATCACTGAAGGAACATCTTATTACGGTATTGTGGTTGAGGAATATTTAATTGTCGAAAATGTTACTCTCGATGTAAATCTTTTGCACGATCGAGCCGGCGATCTCACGGTTACTTTGATCAGCCCTGATGGTACTGAGTCAGTCATGATGGATACAGTAGGAAACGGAAATTATTCACTTTCCCCTCATATGAATGAGTCATGGCAACATTATAATGGCGTTGATTTTGAATTTTCTTCAGTCGCTCACTTGGGAGAGGTATCCCACGGTGTATGGCAAATAAAAATAGAAGATAATAGCCTTCAATATGACGGTACTTTGGAGAATCTGGAATTACGGCTAACAGGTAAAGAATACGACACCTGGGATGGATACTTAAACCACACCTATTATTTCACAGATGAATATGTCGGTGGCAAGTTCGTATCTGAATATGACAGCGGTGTAGATACGCTAAATATGGCTCCGGTGAGAGGCGATATACTGCTTAATATGAACGAAAATACAGAAAGTTATATAGATGGGAAAATCCTGTATTTGGCTGGACCATATATGCCTGAAGACTGGTCCACGGGCTTTGAAAACGCGTTTACCGGAGACGGCAGTGACATAATTACGACTAATTCTCTTAATAATATTGTTAATGCGGGTCGTGGAAATGACTTTGTAAATGCTTCAGCCGGAAGTGACACTCTTTACGGCGGGGCAGGGGACGATAGTCTTTCTTATAATGCAGAGATTGCAGATTTCATTATTGAAATCCTTGATGCGACAAGTGCGCGCGTGACAAACATAGGGGGCGGATATGGAGATGACCATGTTTATGATTTTGAAAATTTCGTCTTTAGTGATGTCACTTATACATGGGCGCAGCTGAATGATTTTGTGAATGCGAACGGATTAGCCATTTATGGTGATGATGATAGCAACCGTCTTTACGGATCGGTTGAGGGGGAGCGCTTTTACGCCGGGGACGGTGTTGATGTTGTGAAAGCCTATGCAGGAGATGATAGCGTTTACGGTGGAGAAGGCAATGACTGGCTCTATGGCGGCGACGATAATGATGTGTTGAGTGGTGATGCAGGAAGTGATGTGCTTCGTGGTGAAAACGGAAACGATGTTCTTAACGGTGGGGAAGGGAGTGATCGACTCTACGGGGATGCGGGAGATGACATTATTCATGGAGATGGTGGAAGAGATATAATATCAGGCGGGGCAGGAGAAGATGACCTTAACGGCGGAGATTGGCACGACCTGATTTATGGTGGTGACAATAATGATATTTTGCGAGGGGATGCCGGAAATGATGAATTGCGAGGGGATGCAGGGAATGACAGAATTTACGGCGGTGCAGGTAGAGACAAACTACTCGGCGGTCAAGGGGACGATTATTTAGAAGGTGGTATCGAAGGCGATAAATTATTTGCAGGCGCAGGGAATGACACATTAAATGGAGGGGACGGTGTCGATACGTTATACGGGCATGATGGAAATGATGAGTTAATGGGTGGAAACGGTATGGATTTCCTCATTGGCGGAGCAGGTGCTGATATCTTCCATCTGGATTTGACCAGTATCGACAGAATCAAGGATTTTAAAATGTCTGAGAATGACCGCATAGACATTTCTGATTTGCTGACTGGGTTTAATGCCGGAACATCTGACATAAATAGCTTCGTCCAGTTTGACTCAGTTGGTGATTTCCGTGCAAATATTTTTATAAATAGCGACGGGAGTGGTACGGATTTCCAATATGCCGGAATTGTCTATGGTGAGGTAAACGGAGAAACCGCGCAGAATCTCTATAACAATGGTGCTTTTATAGTCTAAATCCTTCTAAATTCACTTTTTTTAAATTTTTTTGGCACTAAATCTTTCCTGATGCGTTGATTACACGATTTAAGACAATTTAATTGGGAAAGGAAAATAAACCATGAAACGTCTAGCATTACTGGCATCCGCCATTATTATAGGTACAACAGGGGCGGCAAGTGCCGACACAGTATCTGAAAGAGTAGTATACACAACACCTGAAATCTCACCTTTGCAGGCCTTCGACAGAATGGATCTGGATAATAACTGGGTTGTAGACACTATTGAGTATGACTGGGCCTATGACCACTATCCATCAGTTAGAGGATATTCATTCTCAGGCATGGATATTAATGGTAATGGTAAAATCACTCGCTCTGAAGCCAAAAAAGTAAGCCCACAAGCGGCTTCTGCTCAGAAAACTGTAGTGAAAACAGTTGTAAAGGATCCTGTTATTGTTGAGCGTAAAGTTCAGATGGATCCTGATATGAAAATGCATCATGATGGTGATGTTCACGTGAAAACAAACACATCAACAACACGCACAACAACAACTTACTAAAATTTAGTTCTAGATTTGATGTAGTGGAAAAACCCTGCTTTTTAGCGGGGTTTTTCTTTTGCTCTTTTGTAACCATTTGTAACAAAAGGAACTTATGCCACCCACAATATGTTTGTATTGCATAATTGGAACTTAAAAATTTTAAAATCTAAGGAGACTTATCATGAAACGCCTACTATTATCAGCAGCAGCTCTTGCCGTTATTGCAACACCAGCAGTCGCCGGCGAAATGCATTACGATCAAGAAGCTGAATTGAGAGTAGCTCCAACCACATCAAGCCTACAAGCTTTTGAAATGATGGATTTGGATAATAACTTTATTGTTAACCCAATCGAATTTGATTATGCCACAGCAACAATGCCTGCTGTACGTGGATATTCATTTGCAGAAATGGACCTCAACAACAATGGTAAAATTACACGCGATGAAGCAAGTGCCGAACCATATGGTTACATCGTAGAAGATGCTGAAGTAGCACTTGTAGAAACTGATATGGACTAATACGAATAAGTCTTTATAAAAAAAGGGCCCACTTGCTGGTGCCCTTTTTTTTATTGCTAAGAAGGATATATTAATTCTCGTCGTAAGAAAGCTACAATAAATTATTTATTATAGGAGCAAAACATGAAAAAACTATTTTTATTAAGTGCCATGGCCTTGGCAGTATCCACTGCGCCAGCACTCGCAGAACACCATGAAAAAGATGGGAAACATAAGGACCGCATTTTTGTCAAGATGGATAGCGATGGAAACGGAGTGGTAGAAAAAGAAGAATTTATGGACCACACAGAAGAGCGCTTCGATGATATGGATCTCAACAATGATGGTGAAATTACAAAAGATGAGGCCGAGCAAGCACATGAAAAAATGCGTGAAAAATTCAAAGAGATGCGCGCAAAGATGAAAGACCGTCAAGGTGCAGCTCAGGGTAAGGCCGTAGAAGAGTAAGTTTTACTTTATGGCTGGAACAGCTAACGAAAATATGACAGATGAAAACCTGATGGAGCTTGTGAAAATAGGCGACCATCAGGCTTTTTCTGAACTGGTAAACAGACATACGCAGAAATTTTTTAATCTGGCTTACAGAACCCTTGGCAATGAGCGGGATGCAGAGGATGTTGTTCAGGACAGCTTTGTAAAAATTTGGCGAAAACCCAGCCTTTATAATGCAGAAAGAGGCGCAAAGTTTACAACATGGTTTTATCGCGTGATCTTTAATGCTTCAATTGATATGAAGCGTAAAACAAAGCGTGATTTGCCCTTGGTAATAGATGTGCCGGAAGAAGATGATGCGAGGCAGGACAAACGTCTGATGGCCAAGCAATCGCAAGCCAAGCTGGAGGAAGCCATACACTCTTTGCCGGAGCGTCAGCAGGCTGCATTAAATTTATGCTATTACCAGAATCTCCCTCAGAAAGAAGCTGCTGAAATTATGGGGGTCGGGTTGAAAGCCCTGGAATCTTTGCTTTCGCGCGGCAAGGCCGGGTTGAAAGATTATTTTGCAAGAGAGTCCTTACAGGAGATTGACTATGCCACCTTCCAGTAACATTTTCGATAAAGATACGGCTGAAAAGCTGGATAGAAGGCAGAAGCCACCATCTGCAGATAAGCTCTCCATGCGTATTAAAGAAGAAACGTCCTCCATGGATCAAGAGGAAACAAATATACGTTTTATTGATTTCAGAAAAGCCAGGACTTCCTTTCCTTTGCAAATAGCAATTGCTGCTTCAGTACTCATCCTGCTGACCGTTACTTTTATAAACATTGATCGCGCAGGAAACGAGGCTTTGACCGTGGCAGTCAGCCAAGAGACGGATGATGCACAGAGAGACTCCGTGGATTATGCTGAGGCCGGAAATGTGCCTTATGGTGATTTTACTGATATGTATGATCAGGAGCTGGTTTTTTCAATGTATAATGAGTTGGCGCGTTAAAGTTACTCTTCCCATAATGGGCGTTTCTTCATAATCGCTGTAAAGATTTCTGAATTTAGAAGTTCTTTCAGCCAATTTTGCAGGTGAGAGTAGGGCAACGCCTGAAAATCATCGGCTTCGACTTTGGAAAATTGTCGAATAAAGGGGAAAATAGCCATATCGGCAAGGCTTCGTTTTTCTCCGAATAGATATTTTGTATCCTTTAGTCTTTCATTGAGAGCTGACACAAATTTTAACCCGTTTTCTTTGGCATCAGAGCAATCTTCATCAGGGTATCTTGTTGGATATTTATAACGATCCAAATTCTTTTTAAACTCGCCATCATTTTGAGAAATCAGGGACTTCATTTCATCAATAGGAGGGGCAAGCCAATTCTCAGGATCGTTTCTGCCTAAAGCGTAGAGTATAATATCAAGGCTTTCATCTATGACATTGCCGTTTTCAGTTATAAAAACGGGGACTGTCCCTTTTGGTGAGTATTCAAGCATTGATTTGGGTTTATCGCGCAATATGATTTCCCGGTGCTCATATTCTAGCCCTGAAACTCTAAGACCTAGCCTGGCACGCATGGCATAGGGACAACGACGGAAAGAGTAGAGAATAGCGTTTTGGCTCATGAGCCTGCTTGAGATTTTTTTCTTGTGTCTTCGGCTTGCTGGTCTATTTGTGCCTGTCTCATGCGGAATGCACGTGCCTTTTCAGGAGTAAGGTCATCTATACAGTGATGGCAGGATACGCCTTTTTCGTAAGAGGGGTGCTGTGTATCTTCGGGTTGAAGAGGAAAACGGCAGCCATAGCATAGGAGATGCGGGCTTTCTTCAAGTCCGTGGTTGATCGCAACACGACGGTCAAAAACAAAGCATGCACCATCCCATAAAGATTCTTCCGGTTTGACGTCCTCAAGATACTGTAAAATTCCGCCTTTAAGATGGTAGACTTCTTCAAAGCCGTTTGCCAGCATATAGCTGGACGCTTTTTCACATCTGATTCCGCCTGTGCAATACATGGCAACTTTTTTATTTTTCTTCGGATCCAGATTAGAGCTGACAAAATCGGAAAACTCTGTGAAGACACGAGTTTCAGGATCAACGGCACCCTTGAACATGCCGACAGCTGTTTCGTAAGTGTTGCGTGTGTCTAAAACAACGACATCAGGATCATTTAAAATAGTATTCCAGTCTTTTGGCTCCACATATGTGCCGACCTGCTTTGTCGGGTCGGCCTCGGGCTGGCGCATGGTGATGATTTCTTTTTTCAGGCGAACCTTCATGCGGCGGAAAGGGCGTTCCTGCGCGCTGGAATATTTCAACTCGCCCGATTTGATATCTGCTAAATCATCGAGAAGAGAAACAATTTCATCCAAAGCATCCCCGACCCCGGCAATTGTACCATTAATGCCTTCCGGAGCCAGAAGAAGCGTACCGCATATATCAAGGCGCTCGGACGCCTCCCTAATGGTTTTTTGCAATTTTGGCAAATCATCAAGGCTTACAAATTTATAAAGAGCTGCTACTGTCCAAGTCATGAGCCTAGTTATAACGCATCATTTTTAGGAAAATCAATATTTTTAGTATTGATATGTGGTTTAAGAATTTAACAGCACAAAATTACCGCCTAAATAAAGATCATCCGCGTTTAGACCTTCACCACCAAGAATGGCAGCGGCTGCTTTAAAATTAGCCCCATTTGCGATCCCATCGGAATCTACTGACATGATAGAATGGTCGCCACTATCAGTGAAAAGTACATAGTCATTAATATCACGGCTGCCGTCCCAGTTAGACAGCAAATTACTGATGTCCAGCCTGTCCCCGTCCTGAGTGTTGAAATTATGAATACGGTCTGTTTCCACAAAGGCCGATTCCGATTTAAAAATGAATGTGTCTGTGCCTGAATCACCATATATATCGTCTAGTCCCCCATCACCAGACAAGTAGTTTGTACCTTCACTGCCCTCATGGATAACTATATTCCGGAACCAGCCGTTTCCATCCGTGCCGCCACCGTCATCATCATTAATGAGTGTGAGATACTGATAGGCCCCTGTGAAGAAATTTCCGACATTTATTTCGTAATGGATCCAGTCACCTGAGCCATCGTAATTATAGTAATTCATCCTGCCCCAGCTTTGGTCACCATAGACTTGAAAGCTGAGGTTATTACTTATGTTATTGTCAGTATCAAAACCTATTGCGCTAATTTCCGATTGAAGTGTGCTTTTGAAGTCGAACTCAAGAACTGTATTTGAGGTTACATTGTAATCCACAATCATTTTTTTCCAGGAATTCCCCGTCAGCTCTATCCCGACACCGTCATCTAAATAATTCACAGGTGCAGAGCTGTCTTGAGATCCGGCATAGGAAAGAAGATTTCCTGAATTTATATCAATCCGCGTCTGGTCACCGGCATAAATTTCATCATGGCCTTCACCACCGCTTAATTTGTCACTGCCGGTGCTTCCGTAAATAACATCATCGCCCGCGCTGGCCTTGATTTTATCATCTCCGCCACGGCCATCAATAACATTATCCGTATCAGAGCCGAGGATTTTATTGTCCAGATTTGTGCCCGACATCGTCACACCAGGACGGGAAGAGGAGAGGGATGTATCGATCAGAATATCGGCAGCATCAAAATCCGAGTAATCCCCTTTTCCAAGATATAAAATGTCAGAAGCCACATCACCGCCCTTGTCCTCGCTGAAAGACTCCATCTCAAGAGCGGCACTGTTTATCCGGACATTTGAGATGGAAATTTCATCGCCGGATGTGCCCGACGCCTTCACAAAATAAAAGCGCAGATGGGTATGGTTAAACGGTTGGGAGGTATCAATATTAAAGGAGAGACTGCTTGAGGTATCATAAGCATAGGCCATACCGATTTTAGTGCCGCCATAAATGGCCGATAACTTCGGTATATCACCGGAATAGGACCCGATAAGGTCGAATGTAACCGTATAAATAGCCATAATTTTTTAACCTGATACCTCAAAATACAGTATAGGCAAAAAAAGTTAATTTTAGGTAATAATTTTGATAGACAGGATTATACGATCAAAGTGCCTTTGGCTAGCATTGTAGACGCATTTTCAAGGTCAACTGATCCTTGGAACGAGGCAATAGGATTTCCTGCACTCCAGAATTGTCCGTTACCGGTCACATCGACCCGAACGCCATTATATTGGTCAACCTGTACATACTGACCGACGTTGCCGGCATTAACATTTATACCTTGGTCACTAAGAATATCTGATAGATCAAGGCTATCCCCATGGTCTTTGTCGAAGTTGAAGATTCGGTCTGTGTTATTGAAGGCACTGGCATTTTCGAAGAGAAAAATATCTTTACCTGAACCGCCATATAAATCGTCTTGTCCGGCACCACCGTTCAAGATTGCTGTTTTACCTGCGCCACCATTGTTATTTGAGCCGAGGATATCATCGCCTTCCCATTCGACAATATAGGGTATGTATTCACCTCCACTGGCTTGCAACTGGCCGCCATTGGTCAGGACAGTTTGCTGGGAATCGCCTGTGTTGACATCTCCTACCAGAGATGAACCAGGATAAGAAGGCGCATTAGAGCCATAAACGGCGCCTAGATTGTTTAATACGAAGCTGATTTCAGCAGCGTCATCAAATATAACAAGATGTCCGGTTACACCGTCAATTTGCGCATTATTAATAGCGTTTTGAACATTTCCGATGCTTTGATAATCATTTACAAATTGGTAGAAATTGCCTGTTTCGGTATTGTAAAGCAGGTTTTGAGTTCCGTTACCACCAGCTATTGGTCTGGAATGATTGTTAAGAACCTCATTTATATGCTCGTTGTATCCGGCAGCAACAGAATCCGAGTAAAGAACGTCATTTCCTGATGTCCCGTCAATTTGTGACTGGGCCGGTCCAATCAGCTCGGCAGCAGTACGCACACCATCTGAAAACTGGAAATTCTGGACATTTGTAACCATGTCTGTTCCATCATTTGACCCGCCCCGGTTGTCGACCAGTGTATAGACCCCGGCATCAAGGGTAATTGTATAATTAGCAAAAGCCCCGGTCAGAACGGCTGTATTTGTTCCCGCGCCGCCATTTATGGTGTCATTACCATTACCACCGTAGAGGGTGTCATTATTACCGCCGCCGCCAATCTGGTCATCACCGTTGCCGCCTACGATCAGATCATTGCCGTTTCCGCCAATTAAGGTATCGTTGCCGTCCCTACCAAATATCTGGTCGTCATCATCGCCGCCATCTATGATGTCGTTGCCGGATCCCCCATACATGAGATCATTTCCGGCCCCTCCATTCATAATATTGACAGAGTAGTCAGGAAGGACATCTTCTCCATCCCACTCGATAATATAATTATGGCCGTCACTCGCGTTTCTGTCGTCCCAGACATCATCGCTTGCACCGCCATTAAACCAGATCGTAGCATATTGCTGTGCACCGCCTGAGTTGTTAGGCTGTCCTGATCCCCAGTTTTCATAAAAACCGTTTATGGGGGATGAGCCTTGCGAAAACTGTAATCCGTCCTCCGCACCGCCAACCCAGCGCCACTCCTGATCAGTTACCACGTCAGTCGCGCCAAGCCATATACGGTCGCCATTACTGCCGGACGAGTTACTTACGCCTTTGGCTTTACTCATCTTATAAATTATATCATTTTCAGCTTGCGAGGTGACAGTTACCAGATGACCAGCAGCGCCATTTAAAAAGGTATTTGCTGCCGCATTGTTAGCAGCTGTCCAGGACACGGGCCCATCCACGAACATATAAAAGCTTTGAGTTTGCTCGCTAAACCATACCTCGGATGTACCCCATGGAGAATCTGTTCTGATGACATATTGGTTATATGAGGAGATACCGCCACCATGCATGATGTCGTCACCGGCGCCGCCATTGAGCGTATCTGCACCTTCGCCACCTGTGATGTAATCATTTCCGGCACCGCCATCAAGCGTGTCATTGCCTTCTTCACCG
>NZNU01000068.1 GCA_002695035.1 Micavibrio sp.
CGGGACCAGTTATTGCGGTAGTGCCTAGAGTAATCAGGATATAGATGCCTATGACTGAGAGGATTGCCGTTATAATTGCTAGCGGTAAGGTCTTTTTTGGATTTTTAATATCATCATAATCATATGCCAAAAGCTGAAAGCCCTCATAAGCCATAAAAACCACTGCCGCACCAATCGCGATACCTGCAATAGGCGAATACTCAACATCTTCATAAGTTAAAATATCAGGCGAAAAATGCATCAGTCCCGCCAAAGATAGCCCTAGTAGAATTAAAACCTTTATCCAGACGGACACGATTTCCAAAATAGCCGAGCTGGATACTCCCCGAAGATTTATACCTGTCAGAACAATTATGATGAAAGCCGCCGCAAACCTTGCCACAAAACCATTTTCGATACCCAAAAGATATTCAAGGTAGTGTCCGAAAGTAAATGCATAAACACTTATGGTGAGCACATAACTTAGTATAAGAAGCCAGGAGACATTACCCGCAAGTTTTTTATCATCGACTTCACGAAGAAAAATAAAGGCGCCGCCGCTTTCATCGAAGTGACGAGCCAAAGACTCATAGCTAATCCCTGTGATCAATGCCGCAATACCGCCTATTAAATAGGCTACCCATGCATATTCACCCGCCAACTGTATAACAAGACCAAGCGTTGCAAAGATACCACCCCCGACCATGCCGCCTACGGCCATTGACCAAGTTGCATTAAAACCCATTTTTGAAGATGTCTTCACACTCATATTTTACTTATACAAGATCACCCTTTTTTTCAAAAGAACCTAGACTATTATTATTTTAGAAGAACAAATTTGCAGCATAAGGAAAAGCGCTATGTCAGGAAATCAAAAAAAAGCTGTTCTTTACCGTATGGTAACGGATGAACATATTTGTCCATATGGCATAAAATCCAAGGATTTACTGGAACGTGAAGGTTTTAATGTTGAAGACCACCACTTAAAAACACGAGAAGAAACGGATGCTTTTAAAGAAAAGCATGGAGTAGAAACCACCCCTCAAACATTTATAAATGGCGAGAGAATAGGGGGGTATGACGACTTGGTTGATTATTTCGGCGTTTCTACAATGAAGCAGGAAGGCACGACCTATCAACCTGTTATCGCTATTTTTGTGACCACCTTCCTTATGGCACTGGCAACTGTCTGGGCAATGCGAGGGGCGCTTGCCATTATCCCTGTTTTGGAGATGTTTATCGCCCTCAGCATGTGTGTCCTTGCTGTACAGAAACTGCAAGACCTTTATTCATTTTCAATGCAATTCATTACATATGATCTCTTATCTATGAAATGGGTGAAATATGCGTATATATATCCCTTCGTAGAATTGCTTGCAGGTGTCTGTATGATCGCAGGCATATTGATACCAATTGCCGCACCAGCCGCTTTATTTATCGGAACAATTGGAGCTGTATCAGTCTTTAAAGCAGTCTATATAGATAAACGAGAATTAAAATGTGCCTGCGTCGGTGGTGATAGTAATGTTCCACTTGGTTTCATATCATTGACTGAGAACCTGATGATGGTTGCGATGGCTATATGGATGTTGCTTAAATAGCTGAACCCATATTGGCTATGGTTGGCGTTCCCATAATACATACATGAACCAGTACTCACTACTTCCATCGGGTTGAAAGCATATCCCATCTTTAAATGCACCACCTACAAATTCAGGTGTGTTGTCAATAGCTTCAAAAGTGTAGCTGCCATCGAATTTATCTGTATTTATAGTGCCGTCATCAATCGGCGGCGTTGACTGGAAAGTGGCATCAGTGTCTAAACCCCTGTTTAAGCGTCTGCACAAATCAAGGGAAATATTAGGCAGTATGATCATGATGTCGGCCGAGGATTGAACAAAACCTTTATCACCGTAGTAATCGTATATTCTGTTATTCGTAATAAGCCAATCCTCCCCTTGGTTAACACCGCTTGGCACGGATGGAAAAGACATATTCCCACCCTCGGGTTGGAATAGATGGCAGTCCAGATCGGTGGCAGAGCCATTATAATAATCATCTGCTGCGCTCAGCGAATTATCGCCGCTGGTATCATAAGCAAAAGAGATTTGGGTATCATCGCACCCGCTCAAAACTCTAAGCCTTAGCAAAGCTTGTTTAAGCTGTGAAACAGTCTGCACTATCTGCGAGGCGTTAAGCTCGTTTCTTTCGTCTTGATCAGAGCCACCGCCCGAACGTGTTGAAGTGGTCACGGCGTAAGACAGAGCCGCAAAGAGCACAACCGCGATTAATATTAAAAAAAGAACATTCCCCTGCTCTTTATTATTCCCAAAATAATTCATAAGCTTATGATACCTAAAGACAATTAAATAAATAGTATTAGATTTATAAAAACTTCTCAAGGTATTTAGTTAGCTTCTTACGCTCTCTACGCGAGCGAATCTGGGTGGTTTCCACACTCTCAGGTTCTATAAAGTTATCATCCAGGCTAAACTCTCTTTTTGCTGCTATAGATAAAATATCGGTGCTAAAAGAGGCAAGAACTGTAATGCGTACTTTGCTTATATTGCTATGCCTTACGCTTTGATCCTGCTTTTCTTTACCATGTTCTCTTAGGCATCGGTCAATAAAGCTTTTAAAAGATCCTGCATCAATGTATTCACCTGGCTTTAAAGGCCCTTGTACAGTGAGGTCTTTAATATTCGTATTCTTACTTTCATCAAAGGCTTCCGGATCGGTGATCCCTGCCTCAATAGTATCTCCATTGTCCAGCGTCAAACCAATAATAAAGCTGTGAATATGTACGGTTTCTGCACTCAGATTGGAAATGAGGCAATGCGTTTTCTTTTCGCCAAGATGAACTCTTGATATGATGATTTTGGGACATCTTTGGCGTCTATAGGATTTCAGGAGCAAATGAAGATAGACCAACCAAATAATACAGAGCGCACAATTGATAATTACGCTCAAACCCGCACTGTTTTGATTTATAAACTGCCATAAAGCTTCAAACATATTTTCGAGGATATGTTAATCAGAATATACGACAAGGGGGAGGATAAGATTTTTTTATCGAAGGTAGAGGAAATGGCGGATGAGGTGAGATTCGAACTCACGAAGGGCTTGCACCCTTGCCGGTTTTCAAGACCGGTGCATTCAACCGCTCTGCCACTCATCCTTACCAAAAATATATACCGAGTTTTTTGCGGTTAAATGTTAATACACCACCGCATTCCGCTTGGCAACCGCTCTACAACTCATCCTCAACAAATGCTTTTATAAGCGGTGGCAATGTTAATACAATACTGTGACAGTCTTGGCAACCATTCTTGACTATGATTATATCAAAAAATGTTTTTTTGGCTTTCCAAACTGTTCTGGTTTCTTTTTGCACCTCTCAATTTCTTGGCTCTTACAGCCTTTGTAGCAATATTTTTGTCTGCACTAGACGATACAAAAGAATATGGGAGGAAACTTGGTGTTCTAACTCTAATCATATTTGTGTGTATTTCCTTTTTGCCAGTAGGGCCTAACGCACTTGTTTATCTGGAAAGACAAGCTGTTGCCCTTAAAGATGCAACCGCGACACAGCGCCCGTCAGGTATTTTGATATTAGGCGGATGTATAGAGCCAACAATGTCACAAATACACGGAACACCCATATTAGGCAGTTCCTGTGAAAGAATCTTTGAAGGTTTAGCTTTGCACAAAAAGTATCCGGATATTCCCGTAATATATCTTGGTGGAAGCGGCAATCCCTACAACCAGAAGGTAAAAGAAGCCGATTTAGCATCTGATTTATTTAAGAAATTAGAGGTTAATGTCAGCAGGTTTTCTTTTGAGGCAAAATCACGCAACACTTACGAGAACGCAAAATATGCTAAAGAATTTCTTCAAGAGCCCGCCAAAGCAAATAGCTGGTATCTGGTCACTTCCGCCTCGCACATGTTGCGTGCACGCGGTGCTTTTTGCGGTTTTGATTGGCCGGTGAGCGCATATCCTGTCGATTTCAGGACAAATCTAAACTATAAGCTTCTGCCCAATTTGCGCGTTGGGGACAATATTGGCCATCTCCACACTGCATTAAAAGAGCTAATTGGCATCACAGCATATTGGATAACAGGTAAAATCAGCTTGAAGAGATGTTAATTTACCCTAGATTAGAAACTTACAAGCGAGGTAAATTATACATGACCAAAAAACTTCTTAGACTTTCACTTTTCACTTTGCCCTTGACCATCATGTCCATAGGGCTTGCTCATGCCGAAGAATTTTCTGTTTGGAAAAACAGTTTCCGCCAGCAAGCGCTCAGCCAAGGCATTAATGCACAGGTCTTTGATGCGGCTATGGCCGGCATCAGTCCCATCCAGAAGGTCATTAGCCTCGATAAGAAGCAACCTGAGCGCAAACTGACTTTTGCCCAGTACCAAAATAATGTCATATCACAAGCCCGGATCAATCAGGGCAGGGCACTTTATCGCAAACATTATGCTTTATTAAAAGAGATTGAGGCCAAATATGGCGTCCAACCTCAATACGTAATTGCTTTGTGGGGTATTGAAACTAGCTATGGTAACAACACAGGTGGTTATGACGTAGTGCCGGCACTTGCAACTCTTGCCTGGGAAGGGCGCCGTCGCGACTTCTTTGAGGATGAACTTATAAATGCACTTCGAATATTGCAAGAAGGCCACATCCAACAAGCTGATTTTAAAGGATCATGGGCAGGCGCTATGGGCCAGAACCAGTTTATGCCCTCGAGTTTTAAAGCTTACGCAGTCGATTACACAGGTGATGGACGCCGTGACATATGGACTACCCTACCTGACGTATTTGCATCCACCTCAAACTATCTCGCGAAAAGCGGTTGGAATGCCGGAGAACGATGGGGTAGGGAGGTTGCGCTTTCAAGAAACTTAGACCCCTCTCTGGCTGATTTAAAGATTACAAAGCCGCTTTCCGAATGGGCAAGACTTGGTGTCACAACACGCTGGGGACAACCACTGCCAACAGAACCAAATTTGAGCGCATCACTTGTACAGCCGGACGGACCAAACGGCTCTTCATATCTGGCATACAACAACTACAAGACTATTATGAAATGGAACAGATCCACGTATTTCGCAACTTCTGTGGGGATACTTGCAGACGCAATAGTTGCGCAATAGAATAAATTTCTTTATTTACTTTAGAAAATGAAGCTATAATAAAAGTATTAGAGAAACTCTTCTCTTTCAAAGTAGATAACATGTTTAAATTCAAATCTGTCACAAAATCTCTTTTAATAGCGAGCTGTGTTTTAGGGCTCAATGCTTGTTCTGAAACTGAACTTGCATCCCATGTCGTCAAACAGGTTCCGATTACAAATAGCGACTATAAGCGCGCCAAAGGCACGTATAAAGTCGGTAATAGCTATGTTGTGAAGGGCAAGAGATATCACCCCAAAGAAATGAAGGAATTCGTCCAAACAGGAATTGCCTCCTGGTATGGGCCCGGTTTTCACGGAAAACAAACCGCAAATGGTGAAATCTATAATAGCGGTGACCTGACTGCCGCTCATAAAACTTTGCAGCTTCCCTCTATTGTTCGCGTAACGAACCTTGAAAACGGGCGATCTGCTATTTTAAGGGTTAACGATCGTGGGCCTTTTGCACATGACCGCATTCTGGATGTGTCAGAAAAGGGCGCAGAAATGCTGGGCTTTAAAAATAAAGGGAAAGCAAAGATCAAGCTTGAGTTGTTAGAAGAGGAAAGTGCTATCGTCGCTGATGCTGCGAAATCCGGCCGAGATACTAGAGGGATAGAAGTCGCCCTAAACCGTCAGGCACGTACGCATGTTGCAAAACATCTGAACGATCATCACGATATGGGCTGGGGCAGAGAACTTGCCGTTGCAAACGCAGAGCCTATGCCTGTACCGTCAAGAAATATTTCACCAATGGGGAATACTGGCATGACCTCAGTTTACTCAAATACGGTAATGACCTCAAACCAGCCCTTTCCATCTGATTATGAAACAGCTGTTATCAGCCCTGTCAATCCGACAAATGCACCCCAGATAGTGGAGCGCAAGCCAGTGGTTGTGTCCAACCAATTACCACCAACGAGCAATTCACTCGGGACCATCCCCGCCACTTACGAACAGGCAAACATTTTTCCGGCATCAGCCTCAGGCTATTACATACAGGTTGGATCATTTTCCAATCAAATCAATGCAAGAAACCTGACATCGTCACTGTCCGATATAGGCCCCACGGAAATGGTTACGACTGACCGTAACGGCTTACCTATTCATAAGGTTCGTGTCGGCCCGCTACCTTCCCAGCAAGTAGCACTGAATATCTTGCCCCAAATTGTTGATCGTGGCTATAGCGATGCTATAGTCATTGCAGAACAATAGAATCGATAACCCCAAAGGTTTTAACATGCGTAAGATATTCACCGCAGGCATAGCCTGCATGGCACTTTTTTCATTTACACCCGCCCAGGCTCAGGAGACGTCTATTGAGACCGCCGCAGAGCAAGCCATTATTGTTGACTATCAGACAGGCGCAATATTATTTGAGAAAAATGCCGATCAGAGAATGCCCACATCCTCCATGAGTAAGGTTATCACGGGGTATGCGGTTTCCGAGGCGATAGAGCGTGGGGACATTAGTCTTCAGGACACATGTCGCGTATCTGAAAAAGCGTGGCGCATGCAGGGCTCAAAGATGTTTGTCGAGCTGAATTCCGACATTACAGTTGAAGATCTTCTCCGCGGGGTCATTATCCAGTCAGGAAACGATGCGACCATCGTTCTTGCCGAGTGCCTTGCGGGATCAGAAGATGCATTCGCTAACAGATTAAATGAGATTGCATCTGAACTGGGTATGGAGAATTCAAATTTTGTAAATGCGAGCGGCTGGCCTGATGAAAATCATTATTCGACAGCGCGCGATCTGGCAACTTTGGGAATAGCCCTAATCAAAGACCACCCAAAAGAATACGCCATGTATAAAGAAATTGACTTCACTTATCATGACATCAAACAAGGTAACAGAAACCCGCTTCTTTATAAAAATATTGGAGCAGATGGCATCAAAACAGGCCACACGGAAGACGGTGGCTATGGACTTATGGCCTCCGCTGTCCGAGACGGAAGACGTGTTGTTATGGTTCTAAATGGCATGAGCAGTATGCAGGAAAGAGCCGATGAAGCCACAGAGCTTATGACCTGGGCTTTAATGAACTTTAAAAATGAGCAGATTGTAACAAAAGACCGTATCATCGAAAACGTGCCCGTAATTTATGGCAAAACAGATGATGTTGATGTGATTAGCACACAAGACGTTTATGTAACGAAGGCTAGCACAGATACAGCAGAGACAAAAACCGAATTGCAGGTCATAACACCTTTAAAAGCCCCGTTTAAGAAAGGCGATAAGGTCGGCGAAATGCTGATAACCACTGGCTCAGGTAAGGAAATCACCGTTCCCGTGGTAGCTGCTTCTACAATAGAAGAGGCGCCTTTTTACAAAAAACTTTGGCAGAAATTTACAAACAGGTCGTAATGCGTAAAGGGCTGTTCATCACATTTGAAGGTGGCGAAGGTGCGGGGAAAACCACGCAGATAAAAGCCATCGCAGAGTGGTTGAACAACCAAGGCATAGAAGTTGCCTCAACACGAGAACCCGGCGGCACGCCGGAGGCAGAAAAGCTACGCGACCTCTTAGTCAAAAGAGATGGGGGAAACTGGACAGCCGAGGCGNAAGTGCTTCTTTTCTTTGCCGCACGTCACATGCATGTAACAGATGTCATAAAGCCGGCACTTGAGAAAGGTAAGGTCGTTATCTGCGATCGCTTTACAGACTCAACCAGGGCTTATCAGGCATATGGCCATGGTCAGGATCTGCAATTCATAAACAAAGTGAATGATCTTGTCTTACAAGGTTTTGAGCCAGACTTAACTTTCATTCTCGACATTCCGGCAAAGGACGGGCTTGCCCGCTCAAAGAGGCGGCAAAGCGAAATAGGATCGGATGACGCAGCAAGCGAGGACCGCTTTGAAAAACTGGACATCGCTTTNCATGAGAAATTGAGGCAGGGCTTTTTAGACATTGCGCAAAATGACCCTGACAGATGCTTCGTCATAGACGCATTACAAAAACCTGATGAGATTACAAATCGTCTTCAGTCACTGATAAGCAAGGAAGGCGGAATAAGTCATGGTTGATCTGTTTGGCGCTCCAATAGAAGATGAGGTAGACAACAAAGACGNTGTCCCGGTAGACACAGAAACTTTTGCGCAAGATCAGACTGCTGTNGCGNAAGAGCTGACACCGCAAAGCAACCCGAACTTAACCGGCCACGCAGCAATCGAAAAAAGACTACAACAGCTTGCTAATACAGATAAGTTGCCTCATGCACTTTTAATCACGGGCCCGAAGGGAATAGGGAAAGCCACGCTAAGTTACAGGCTTGCCCGTTATTTACTCGCAGACAAAGACCAAAAAGAGNGNGGNACCCTANATATAGCCCCCGAAAATTCAATATTCAGAAAAATTTCAAGCGGTGCCCATCCTGACTTTTGGGCNGTNCGCCCCGAATTTGATGAGAAAAGAGGGGCAACTAAAAACAGCCTCAGCATTCAACAGATCAGGGAAATACCACCATTTTTGCGTAAAACAACCTCACAAAAAAACGGGTATAGAATTGCCATCGTTGAAAATGCCGACACCATGACCAANGAGGCNCAAAACAGTCTTTTGAAAATTCTGGAAGAGCCGCCATCTAACAGTGTTCTTATCATCGTTGCCGAAACGAAGGGCAGCCTGCTCCCCACAATCATTTCCCGGGTTATGCATATACCACTAACACCCCTGTCACAGGAAGACACCGTTGGTGTAATGAAGCAGGTCGCACCCGATCTTGCCGGCCACGAAGACTGCTACATTCTTGCCGAAATGTCGCAAGGCAGCCCAGGCTTGGCTATAAAAATGGCAGAGACAAAGACGCTGGATATCATAAAAGAGCTTATGGTTCTTTTTGAAAACTGGCCCGCTTTCGAAACTAAGCATATGCATGTAATGATTGAAAANATGTCAGTTTATAAGTCTGGTGACAGAGACGTCTTTGTCGATTTCACTGATAGCCTTTGCTNGATACTTCGCAATGGACTTATTGCCAANGGCAGGGGTAATANGGAGCTTCTGCCACAAATTCTAAAGAACCAGCAAGNTTATACAAAGTTCTTGCAGGCCCATTCCATGGAGAAATTGACAGAGATTTATGACGATGTGGAAGAACTTCTGACAAGGACTANTCGACAATCACTAGACAAAAAGAATACATTAACCCAGGTTTTCTTTGTATTACAAACCCGTCCAGTCTAAGCTGTATCAAATTTTTTATGGATGAAATAACACGATGAGCACTAAAACACCTTACTACATCAC
Organism: Micavibrio sp.; assembly: GCA_002695035.1. Taxonomy (GTDB): domain Bacteria; phylum Pseudomonadota; class Alphaproteobacteria; order Micavibrionales; family Micavibrionaceae; genus UBA2137. Next base: position 9,417 of record NZNU01000068.1, read on the forward strand.
CACAGCCATTTCCTACGTTAACGGCGCACCACATCTTGGCCACGCCTATGAAGATATTTTGACGGATATTATGGCGAGATTTAAGCGCCTTGACGGTTACGACGTCATGTTCCTGACAGGCACTGATGAACACGGTCAAAAGGTCGCCAAAACCGCTGAGAAAAACGGAAAAGCACCGCAAGAGTTTTGTGATGAAATTGCTCAGACTTTCATTAAATTAAAAGAGGACCTCAATATTTCCAATGATGACTTCATCCGCACGACCGANGACAGACATTATGCTGCNGCNAAAGACCTCTGGCTGAAAATTAAANANGCCGGAGACATCTATTTGGNCTCTTATGCAGGATGGTACTCAACGCGAGAGGAAGCTTTCTTCTCTGAAAAAGAGCTAAAAATCGACGAAAAAACTGGCGAGAAGCGTACACCAAATGACACAGAAGTCGAATGGATGGAAGAAAGCAGCTACTTCTTCAAGCTTTCAGCCTATCAGGATAAATTGCTGGCCCATTACGAGGCACATCCTGAGTTTATCCAGCCTGCATCCCGCCGTAACGAGGTTATAAGTTTTGTAAAAGGCGGCTTGGAAGATCTTTCTATTTCGCGCACGACCTTCAACTGGGGCATTCCGGTACCTGATGATGATAAACATGTTATGTATGTCTGGCTTGATGCCTTGACCAATTATATGACAGCCATTGGCTATCCGGACATGGAGAGTGAAGGTTTTAAAAAATACTGGCCTGCAGACGTGCATGTTATCGGAAAAGACATTATTCGTTTTCACTGCGTTTTCTGGCCAGCCTTTCTTATGTCGGCGGGCATTGAGTTACCAAAGCAAGTCTTTGCGCATGGCTTCATCAATGTTGATGGTCAGAAAATGTCCAAATCACTCGGTAATGTGGTGTCTCCTACGGATCTGGTTGAAAAATATGGCCTTGACCAAACACGCTATATTCTGGCGCGTGAAATATCACATGGAGAAGATGGAAACTTTACTTATTCACAAGCACTTAACAG
>NZNU01000069.1 GCA_002695035.1 Micavibrio sp.
GCTGATGAACCCACAACCGCCCTGGACGCTACAATCCAGAGAGAAATCCTCATACTTTTAAAGCAATTACAAGAGGAAGAGAATCTGGCCGTACTATTTATTAGTCATGATCTAGATGTAGTAAAAGGATTAGCTGATGATGTATTAGTTCTTTTTAGAGGGCAAGTAAAAGAATATGGGACTGCAATTGAAATTTTTAATGCTCCTAACGATTCATACACACAAGCATTGCTGGCTTGTAAAACCACTTATCAGACGTATGATAAACGGCTGCCTTTAGTTCAGAAACGTCTTGCGGGACACCTTTTACAAACTGAACTAATACCTTCAAACGAAAGGCTCCTAAAAGCTCAAAAACTTGTAGAGTCTAAACCGATTCTGCGCGTTAAAGACCTCAACAAGACTTTTAAACGAAAAAAAGGCTTTGGTAAAATTGATACAGTATATGCTTCTCAACATATAGAATTAAATATCTATCCTGGAGAATCCCTTGGCCTGGTAGGAGAAAGTGGTAGCGGTAAATCTACTTTAGGTCGTATTTTAGCCGGCTTAGATAAACCTGATTCAGGTAACATCTTTTTTCAAGAAAGGGATATTTCCAAAGCCAGAACATCTGAATGGAAAAGAATACATAAAGACATTCAGCTTATTTTTCAGGATCCTGCGGCATCACTGCCACCTCGTTTAAAAGCAGGAACCATATTAAGCGAAGTCTTACAGGTAAATCGCAAACTTTCCAAAAGTGAAGCCAAAAAAGAAGCTGTTTCATTATTACTTCAGGTAGGATTAAAACCAGAAGATGCAAATAAGTTCCCACATCAGTTTAGTGGTGGTCAAAAACAAAGGATTGGCATTGCACGTGCTTTAGCTGTACAACCTAAATTTATAGTCTGTGATGAATCCGTGAGTGCTTTAGATGTTAGTGTGCAGGCTCAGATTTTGAATTTACTTAATGATTTAAAAGAACTCTACAATCTTACTTATCTTTTTATAAGCCACGATCTTAGTGTGGTAAAGTACTTCTGTGACCGCATAATAGTATTAAAGGATGGTAAAATGGTTGAGGAAGGTTTCAGTGAGGAAATTTATAAAAATCCTCAAACCAATTATACTGAAAAATTATTAGCTGCTACTGGTTTTTAGAAAATACGCTCCACTTTATCCCAATAACTTGCCCATGTCCAATCCGGGCCATCCCAAGGTGCAGTATAAGCATATAAATCACTTAATGCCAAGTTATAGTAACACAATAGAGCTACTATGATGCCTGTAGAAAGCCTTAATATAAAACCTTTTTTAAGAATCCGCTGAAAGGCATACGCCATAGGAAAAGCCAATAATGCATAAAACTCCACGTAACACCTATGACCAAAAGCACCTCCAAACCACCAGGCCCACCAACTGGCAAAACTATAGGTGGCTACACATAGAATTCCCAAAATAGTCCATCCGAAGAACTTATCCCGCTTAATTAAAGACGGCATGCCCACCAGGGCAAATAAAGCAATCGGGCTATACAATAACCATCCGTTCATTTTATCAAAAAGGACATCGTATAATTTAGGGTTTTTCCAATAAATAAATGACTCGCCTTTATAAGAGTATGAAATCCAGCCTCCCCACACCTCGTGCCAATATAACATTTGAGGAAAAAACATTAAAAACATTGCCACCAGGAGAGTTAGTAATAATAAAGGGCGATTAAAGAAAATAAAAAGCCGGTCTTTTACATCTTTCCATGATGTTATATCATAAGCAAAATAAATAAATCCAACCATTACATTAGTGGGTCTCACCACAATAATAAGCCCTAAAACAAGTCCCATTACGCCCGCACACACTATAGTAGGCTTTTTAAGAAAATAATGTACACTATAGACAAAGGCTGAAAAAAGAAAGAAAGAGTACACATGACTCATACCCGGTCTTTGTGCTGAATAATAAAAAAGATTTGTGCCTAAAAAAAGGCAAAGCAATGCTATAGATGAAACCGTAAACGAGACACGTGTGGCAAGGAGTTTTGATAACATAAAAATTCCAAGTCCTAAATAAAAAGCACCCGCAAAAAGTATCGAAACAACATACGGGTCACTATGACCATTTCGTTCATACTTGTTGCTTTGAGATACAAATCTATCTGCCAGAATAAAAAAAGGAGCCTGTAGAATAGCTACACCACAAGTATATTTATTTTTAATTTTTCCTTCCGGCTTTAATTGATTTCCATACGTTCTTACTGTATAGTCCTCAAAGTTACCATATATAAAAACTGAAGGCAGGTATAAATAATATCCTTCTGCATCTGAATAAATGATGGAGCCATTCTGGTTTTTTTTAAAACAAACCTGCATGGAGTTAATGAAAGCTGCAGTGCCTATGAGTAACCCTAATAATAAATGTCTTTGTTTTAAAAGAAAGTTGAGCATATTATTCGATAACTTTATAAAAGGCATAGTCAAACTCGTTTAACTGTCTTGCATCCGATATTCGCAACAATTTATGTCCATGTTGCAACAGTGTATCAGGTAAAGTTTCGAGAAATCCATTTCTTATTACCAATACAGAATCCTGTTCAAACACTCTACCTGTCCTTTCAGGAATCCTGTTATAGCTGTACTCATCTGGTGTAGCCACAATATTTTCAGATAAAGCATCAATTGGATAACTATTCCAATAAGAAGCCAGTACACCAAATGTTTTTCCCTTGTCAATCAGCTCGTTCATTTCAATGCGATTCAAACGATCATCAACTTCTAAAGAAAAGTGATTTATAAGATAATATCCAGAATATGAAGAAATAATACAGGACAAAACTGTCGGAATAATAATGAACCAGTTTCTCGATACATCAGCCATTAAAAGCAGGAAAAAAATAAACTGTAAATAAGCGGGAGTATAGTACCTGTGAGGATAATAATTTAATGAAGCCCAGTGAGATACCCAAACCATACCAACACTTGCCAGTGAGCAAAGTATAAAATACCAGGCAAGTTTGACCGGTTTACGTCTTATTACCAATAATGACCCTGTGAGTACAACCAGCAACCATGTTAACCAGAAAACAGGTGGTTTATTACCTCCATAGCTAACAGCACTCAGCAATTGATTCTTAAAATTTTTAACTGCTTCGAAGAACTCTGTTTTAGACGCCAGAAAATGGTTGTAATCACCACCTCCTGTTGCTGATAATTTTACCCATAATATAGTTATTGAGCCCAGTATTAAAGTGATAAAAGACCACAAAACCACTTTATGATTTGATAACACCTCTTTTCTAAGTTCATTAAACCAAACAATTATCAAAATAATGATATTAATAAGGGCCATCTCAGAAGTCCATATCATAAAGACAGAGGAAAGCACCATCAACGGATACTTGTAATCGTTTTTTAATTGAGAATGAAAAAGCACTAACAAAATAGACAAGAAAAATAAATGAGAAACGTATGGGTGTGCCGGCAGGATTTGCTCTATAAAAGCCCAGTTAGGAAAAAAGAGAGTGACAGCAAGCGCCAGCTTTGTCCATGTTTTCTTTAAAAAAGTTTGCAACATCACAAAGTTGCCAAACATAAGAGTATAAGTAATTATACTTACCGCCCAAACGGCATTTATGCCCAGGGCTACAAGGAGTGATGCTAACATGGGGATTAAACTGCCCAGTCTGCTTTGACCCCTGAAATAAAGATCTCTGCTAAACTGAAAATCCTCGGCCATTAACACGTGAATAGCCATATCAGAATTGAAACCTTTGTAATATACAAGCCCATACCACATGAAAGAAATACATGCTGCTAATAAACCAGCTATAAATACTACGATATGATTTCGGCTAAGGCTCAAGAACACTTAGGTTAAGTCCGTCAATATATGTGGGAGAAGGGTATAAACCATTCTCTCTAAAGACTATATGAATCTTTGTTGTCTGCGGGTGTATTCTAACGGTTCTTTCTGAGTATCCCCAGAAACCATCTAAGGCAGTTAAATTATCTCTTAACGAAAAGAATTCTGACCCAAGCTCTTCGTTATTGGCGTTTATAAATTTTATATCAGCAGCTTCTATGGCCTTGCTTTGCTCATATAAGTAGGCCCATACTCCAATTTTAACTTCTGCTCCCACAAGGCTATCAGGTATTATAAAAGAATCTACTTCTCTTGGAGCTTCAGGCTTAACTTTAAGAGCGCCTTCTCCAAAATAGCTCTTATCAGTGTTACTTTCATAATCTTTGAAAACAATTCCCTTTTTAAGCGATTCTTCTCCAAATGCATGTTGTGATTTATAATCGGTGTAGTTAGAAGACAAAGCATTAAGGTCAAGCTTTTTAATACTAAAACCATCTCCTTCAAAAAGCACATCCGTGGTACTGTTTAATATGAGCTGTTCTTGTAGTTTAAAATCTTCCCCATTCTTTATAAGGACTGCTATACTTTTCTCCTTTAAATACTCAAAATACTCCGGCTTGGTTACCGGAAAAGCCATATAGGTAAGATTATCCAATGTTTGCTCTAAAGACGTTCGGCTGAGCATGACAGCAGTTATTGGTATTCCACATGCGTAAGATACCGACATAGTATTCAGGTAATGCTCACCACCACCTCTTTCATAAACAAAACTTTCTGAGCCTATATGAAAATAAGGCATAGGAATTATTACATCTATACCCTGTAGCGTATTACGCATTTCTGCTTGCGCTTTACTCCCCTCTGTAAGTAAAGGATGCTCGTGATTTTCATGAAAGGGCTTCTCACAATTCCAATATATATCGTTAATAAAAAATGCAAAAACAACAATAGTAAGGGGTATTGTTATAAAGGCCTTTTTCTTTTGGATAACTCCACTAAGCCATCCGAAAAAAATAAAATTTAAAGACGAAAAAACAACCCAGTTAAACCTCCCGATAGATCTGAACTGCCTTATCGGCCCCATATGCATATAGGTCCACTCATTATTTGCCAGAGCCGTAAATAATGCAGGAGTCACCAAGGCTAAAAAAGTGGTTAAAACCAAAAAGTGCTTCTGGGCTCCACCCTTTACAAAAGGATGGCTTTTTATACGTCTTCCAAATATCATTACCAATAAAGCTAACACAGATGCAAAGAAAAAAAGTGTTGTGGCCATTCCTATGTATCCTATAGATTCCCATTCAACAGGAGGCATTCCAAAGTTTCTGCCTATCCAGCTTCCCAGGGGTTTTCCAACCGGAAAAAATACGCCATGCAAATTAAAATTAGTGAGAAAAGGACTCCAGGGATATGATGGCCGATCCTTTACAGAATCTGTTAAAGCCATTATACCTTCAACTATTACCAGGGAGCCTATTACCTGTAAAGCAAAATGTAACAAGGCCTTCTTTAAACTAACCCTTTGCCCTATAAGGTTTATCAAAAAAAGACAACCATAAATAAGAAGGGCAAACCCCAGATAATAGGCATGAATAAAAGAAACAGAAACAGTTAATATTCCGATAATAAGGGATCGCTTGAAGTCTGGCTTTTCCAGAAATAGTAATCCCTGATACAAAAGCAACGGAATAATAAAACTGTAGGATAATGCAAAATGTCCGTTTATTCGGTCTGTTTGCGGGCTCAGGAACGTTAAGCCCACTGCCGCCACCATGCTCAACCATGGCAATACACTTAGCTTTTCAAGGCATCTGTAATTGAACCAGGTGGCTAACACCATCCCAATAAATAACAGGCTATTGGTAATGCCAAGGGTAATGTATTCCACCGGTATTCCAAGATCATACAAGAACTTTAGGAAATTGGCAATTAATGGCTGGTTGTCTGTAAAAAGTACATGCTCATAGTAGGGATAATTCATCCCTTCAAATGTGAAATAGCTTTCGTCCCACTTTACATGATAAAGTAGTGTGTAATAGTTTTTTAAAGCATCAAAGTAATTGCCAAAAAAAATAGTGTTTAAATGAGCCAGAGTCTCCCATTCCCTAATTAAAATTATCAAGGCCGTAAAAAAAATACCAAGCCCTAAGTAGAGTTTACTATTCTTCATTAGCTTTTGAGTAATATCTTTAAAAAATTACCCAATTCTTTTAAAAGTACAGATACTTTCATATTTGTAAACTCTATTCCACTTTTCAATTGTACCTCCACTCGGTTTATAGATACGTTTTCCTTCTGAGCCAATGTTACTAATTGTAAATCATATAGATATCCATCTACATCCGTTTTCAGAAATACATTTATAGCCTCCCGGCCCATCCCTTTTAAACCACATTGCGTATCATCCACATGTAGCCGAAGAAATGTCTTTAAAGCTACTCTAAATGATACTGAGAGCATTTTTCTGAATAAAGGAACTTTCTGATAATAGTTACGTTTTCGGTGACCTAAAACAAGTCCTCCTTTATTTTCAAGTTGTTTCGCCAGCCTTACCATACTCTCGTTTTCATACGGGAAGTCTATATCTGTTGTAAGCGCCCAATCCGAAGTAGCCTTTTTTAAGCCTTCTCTTAAAGCAAAGCCTTTTCCGCGATTTTGCTTATAAGTATGGTAGGTAAAGGAAGTTATGGCTCCTTTTATTTCATCAATATGTATTTCCGAAACGCCTTTTACCGACCCATCATTCACCAAAATGAGGTGTACAGGCAGTTGTATTGACTCCTGAAAGGCATTAAAACATGTTATAAGATTTTTTTGCCAGCCTGGTAAGGGGTTATAGCAAGGAACTACTAAGTTTAAGGTATAGGTTTCCGTCATTAGTGTTTTTTATAATTGCATTTCAGGAATATCTCCTTCAACAATTAAATTTCCTTCTGTTGCATTCTTTACCATTTCTACAGATATACCCGGTGCAAGTTCTTTTAAAATAAAACCTTTTTCTTCAATATCTAAAACGGCCAGATTGGTAACCACTTTTTTTACACACCTAACCCCTGTCAACGGAAGTGTACATTTTTTAAGAAGTTTTGACTCTCCAGCTCGATTGGTATGCATCATGGCCACGATTATATTCTCTGCAGAAGCGACAAGGTCCATAGCCCCGCCCATACCTTTTACCATTTTACCGGGAATT
>NZNU01000070.1 GCA_002695035.1 Micavibrio sp.
GGATATATTCAAAATAAGTATGGTTTCTCCGAAGAGAGAGCAGAGGAAATACAAGATAAAGCTGAAGAAAGAGTCGATATTGAATTGGCGGAAAGAAAAGGAGAAGCGACTGAAGATCAATTAATTAGAAAAGATGAATTAGAAAAAGATCCAGACGCTCCGATGATTAATGATGTTATTACGAATGAGGCAAGAAGAAATAGCTATAGACTAAACAACACATTCAGCTCAAATACTGCTGAAAGAGGTGTTTCTTTTTCTCCAAGTACAATTTCTGAGCCTAGTCTACCAAACATTACACAAGCTTTTACAGCAACAGCGAATTATACTGCAGCCTCGAACCCAAGTTTAACAATTACAGAGGAGCCGAATGGCAATGTAGCAACATCTAGATTAGAAGCATTAGGTCTAGGCTAACTTTATTTCATTGATATCTGGACAGGTGCAGAAAATTTTTCTCGCTGCGAAGGGGTATAATCAAAATCTTTATATGTGCTGTAAAGCACAGTGGACCCTTCATCTGAAGTGTAGAATAGAGCTCCATACCCTTCTGCCTGCGTTTTTGCTACCACAGTAAAATGCCCTTGGATATAAAACGAATCTCGATTTACTGCATTTGAGTTATATCCTTCGTAAGCAATGCGCTCTCCTACCCTACGCGCATTGGCAATAGAATTTTCGTAAGAGCCACAAGAATCTGATTGTCCTTGATTTAAAATTTCTTCACATTTAGCTGCTATATCAGCTTGATTGTAGTCGATATTTAAAGACGATACAGGCTCCATATTAGAATTTACGTTATATACAGAGCAATTCTGTGTGCGTGCTACAATCTTGGATTGCGTGGGGACTACGCCTAAAGGTGCATTGTACCTTACAATGTAACCATGTGAGCCATTTTCGGCACAAGTAAATGCGGTAGCATACAAATCAACCCTATTTTCCTCGCGATTAATAAATTCTTCATTCGCTAACGCGACCACTTCCTGACCTTCAGCCTTTAGATGTCTGGCCATAACTTCTGGCGTTGCGGTATCTCCGCGAACCATAGCGTTTGCCGCGGTCATAGGCGTCATGGCTGTCGCGATTGCCGCCAAGCCCAACCCTGCCTTTGTGGCGGCATTCTTAAATCTGGATTTTGCATTTATCAAAGCCATGGGAACTGCCCTTTATCATATAAGTCTGTGAAATTTGGATAATACACGGGCGTATATAATCATTTTGGGCGAACAATGTCAATATAAACATTATGGAAACTGTGCTATCGCTCCCCTACACTTCAACCACCGTTTTGATATTTACAAATTCATGTATACCAAATCGCGCCAGCTCTCGCCCATACCCGGATGCCTTCACACCACCAAAAGGAAGTCTGGGGTCAGAGGCAGTGATTGTATTTATAAATGTCCCACCGGCGTCTAGTTCTTTAACGGCTTTGTCCATATCTGACTTTTCCGTTGTAAAAATTGCAGAGCCAAGTCCGAATTTTGAATCATTTGCCAAATCTATCGCCTCATCTAAAGAGCCGACTTTAAAAAGTGATGCGACTGGGCCAAATAGCTCATCCTCATAAGCAGGAGATCCTTCAGGAATATTTTCGATGATACCGGGAGTATAGAAATAACCTTTTCCTTCGGTTTTTTCACACCCAACAAGAATTTTTGCACCTTTCTTGACCGTTTCTTGTACCTGTTTTTCAATATCATCAACATTATCCAACATTGCCAATGGCCCAACATCATTATCTTCGTCCATAGGATCACCTGTTTTAAGACCCTTAAATGCCTCAACAAAACGGTCTCTGAATATATCGTAGACATCTGCGTGGACAATAAACCGCTTCGCAGCAATACAGGACTGTCCGTTATTCTGGATCCGACCCTTCACAGCCATTTCAACGGCATTGTCCATATCAGCCGACGGCATCACGATAAAGGCGTCTGATCCCCCCAACTCCAGAACTGTTTTTTTAATTTTCTCTCCAGCGGTCGATGCAACGGCAGAACCCGCTCCTTCCGAGCCTGTTAAGGTGGCCGCACGTATACGATCATCTTTTAGTATTTTTTCAATTTTATCCGAACCTATAAGCAAAGTTTGGAATTCGTAATTTTTAAATCCGGCGTCTTTGAGTATCTCTTCAATGGCCAGAGCGGATTGCGGCACATTAGAGGCATGCTTTAAAATACCCGTATTTCCGGCCATAAGTGAGGGAGCTGCAAAACGGAACACCTGCCAGAACGGGAAATTCCAAGGCATAACCGCCAGAACAGGCCCGATAGGTTGATATGCGATGTAGGACCTCTTCTTATCTGTTTCCACGGCCTCGTCAGCAAGAAAATCTTCGGCATTTTCAGCGTAGTATCGGCATACCCAGGCACATTTTTCAACCTCTGCAACGGCTTGCTTGATAGGTTTCCCCATCTCCTGGGTCAGAATTTTTCCGTATTCCTCTTTTTTCTCTTCCAGAAGGTCAGCGGCTTTATTTAATTTTTTAGCGCGGGTCTCAAAATCTTGCGTTTTTTGAAATTTGAAAGCGTCGACCGAATTTTGTAAAGCCTGCTCTATTTCTTTATCTGTTGCTGTTTCAAATTCTTTTAAAACTTCTTCTGTAGCAGGGTTTATACTTTTCATCTTTCATCACCTTCAAATAACATTGTCGTCAAAGAACACCTCGAAACCCAGCCCGTAAAATAAGCAGATTTTTACGACATATTCTATCTTAAGCGGCACCGCGCCACTTTCAATATGAGTTAGAGTATCTTCAGAAATATTCAAAAAATAAGTGGGGCTTTTTTAAAGACCACCTATTTTTAATATGGTTGCGTTCACTTATTCGCTTTGTGTATTTGAAACACTTTCAGGAGCCAGATCACCAGACCAGGCTATAAATTCAGGGTTCAAGAAACCTTCTCGCCTTCCTCCATAAACCAGCGGATTTCCATTTGTGTCGGTCATAACACCTCCTGCTGCGCGTAATATCGCATCTGCTGCCGCCGTATCCCACTCGCAAGTCGGGCCAAAGCGAGGATAAATATCCGCCTTGCCTGCTGCAACAGCACAGATTTTTAAGGAGCTACCTTTTTTGAGAAGCTTTTTCACCTTATAATCAGTAAGAAACTTATCCAGCTTTTCGCCTTTACCGTGGGATTTACTCGCCACTACAGTTAATCCCTCAACCGGCGCTCGCCTGGTCAGTATTTTCTTTTCAATATCGGTATCTTCCAGCCATTTTGTCGCTGTTCCCAAGCCAAATCCAGCGTATAAGAGGCCATGGTAAGGCGCATAAACCACACCTATTACAGGCTCGCCCTTAAATATCAAGGCTATATTCACAGTAAAATCGCCACTTCCCGATATAAACTCTTTTGTGCCATCGAGGGGGTCGACCAGCCAAAAATAGTCAGATTTGGAAATATCAGGTTTTTTACCCGCAGCCATACTCTCCTCACCCACCACTGGCACCGATGGCGTCATCTCATTCAAACCCTTTATGATGACTTTTTCAGCATGCTGGTCGGCAAGGGTGACTGGGGATCCGTCCTCTTTTTGTTGTGAGTCAACGCCCCCCTCATCAAAATAGTCAAGCGTGATGTCCCCTGCCTCAACAGCAAGTCGTTTGACCTGCTCACATAGTGCCTTTGGGTAGGAGAGAAGTTTATCAGAGGACACGTAAATTATCCTTTTCTGCAGTATTTCCCAGTGATTGCCCGCTATATTCTATGTTTTGTATAATATATTGTGTTATTTGCTCCACGCATTCCTCAACATTACCACTTTCCGTGTCAACGGTCAGCTCGGGATTGTCCGGTGCCTCATAGGGAGAGTCTATACCTGTAAACTGGCTTATCTCTCCCTTTCGTGCTTTTTTGTAAAGCCCTTTAGGATCACGACTCTCACATACATCCAGAGAAGCCTTTATATAAATTTCGTGGAAGCGGTCAGGTCGTACATCACGCGCTTTGTGTCTGTCTGCCCGGTACGGTGAAATAAAGGCTGTTATACAGACAATACCGGCATCAGCCATAAGCGCAGAAACCTCACCCACCCGGCGGATATTTTCCGCACGGTCTTTCGGAGAAAACCCTAAATCAGCGTTTAGCCCGTGCCTGACATTGTCACCATCAAGCACATATGTCTGATACCCCTTTTTAAATAGGGCTTGCTCAACCAGCATCGCAAGAGTGGATTTTCCAGCACCTGACAATCCTGTAAACCAAAAAACACCGCCTGTGTAACCATTGCGCTTTGCCCGCTTTTCATATGACAGCAAGTGCGCCACTTTTGTGATATGTTCTGACTTAGGTTGGTTTCTTGACCGCTGATCGACATAACCTTCCATCGAGACAGTACCACCACCACAAACACCCTGTTTACTATATAAAACAGCACGTCCTGTATTTTTATTTTCGCTATACTGGTCAATAGGTACAATGTTTCTTGTTCTTAAAGTGATATATGAGACTTCATTTCTAGAGACTTGCTTTATATTTTCCTCTTTTGAGAGATCGTCAGTCTTAATAACATTTTCAATTGACTGCACAGTGACAGGATATTGCGCCGTATTGATATGAAGTTTAAATGTATCCCCAACCTTCAAAGGTGTCTCGGAAAGCCAGAAGATATGCGCTCGAAATACGTTGGACAGCATAGGAGGATTATCTTCATGCGATGCAACATGCCCTCGCTCAACAAATATTGGCTTATCCAAAGTAATACCAATAGACTCTCCAGCCTGAGCTGTTACCGCCTGCTTACTTCCTTCTGGCCAGATCTCAATGGATTCAACTTTCGCCACTTCGTTTGTAGGGGAGAATAGTAAACTATCCCCTTTTCTAAGAAAGCCGCTTTCTATACGGCCTACAAGCACACGTTTTTCCCTTACACGATAAACATCCTGAATCGGGAAACGCAGGCTCTGCGAGGTAGGGGTCTGATAGGGTGAAAAATCATGAAGCACCTCAAGAAGAGTTTTCCCTTCATACCAATCCAATTTATCCGATGCCTTCAAGATATTATCACCGTTGCGCGCAGATACCGGTATAATTGAGATTGGTCGGATATCAATATCACGCAAGAAAGATACAATGTCGTTGTATAAGACATCAAAACGCTTCTTGTCATAACCGCATTTATCAATTTTATTTACGATAACACCTATCTGGGACACCCCCATTAACCCAAGCAAATAAGCATGGCGACGCGTTTGCTCCTGTAAGCCTTCCTCAGCATCCACCACAAGAAACGCGGCATCAGCCTGGGCCGTGCCGGATATCATGTTCCGTAAAAACTCTGTGTGGCCGGGCGCATCAATAATAACAAAATCGCGCTTTTCCGTTGAAAAGAATATCTGTGTGGTATCAATCGTTATGGCCTGGTCACGCTCTGCCTGAAAGGAATCAAGCAAGTAAGACCACTCGACCACTTCGCCTCGCTTTTTTGAGGCCTTTTCAATCTCTTCATACTTACTGTCGGGAAGCGATTTAGTGTCATATAAAAGACGGCCGACAAGCGTTGATTTCCCGTGATCAACATGACCGACCATTACAATCCGCAGTTTCTCTTCGTTTTTCGCTGGCGGCATATATTTCGCATTAGGTGCCATAAGCTACATATACCCCCGTGTTCTCAAAACCTCAAAACTGTTCTCGGATTCATTATCCATTGCCCGTCCCGCACGCTCCAGCGTTTTTGTTGTTTCGAGCTCTTTTATGATTTCTTCAATAGTTGCCGCATCGCTGTCTACCGGGAATGTAATATTCTTCTCACCCAGTGAGCGATATCTTTTCCCATCCTTTGAGAAATACAAAGGCACAACCGGAATGTTTTCACGCTGGGTATAGCGCCATATATCAATTTCGGTCCACCCAAGTATAGGATGTATACGCAGATGCGCACCTTCAGGTACTTCCGTCATATAATGATCCCAAATTTCAGCGGGCTGGTTTTTAAAGTCCCAGTCACCGTCAATGCTGCGGGGCGAGAAAACCCTCTCCTTCGCGCGCATGGACTGCTCATCACGGCGAATACCGGCAATAATACCTTTATACCCGTTTTCACCCAAAAGCGCTTTCAACCCTTCCGTTTTGCGCATAGCAGAACGCGTGGCGGGCGGCAGACTCTTATCCATATCCTCTTCCGGCGGGCAATCTGCTATATGCAGCTCAAGCCCCCACTCTTTTACAAGATCATCCCTGAATTGGTAAACTTCGGGTAACTCCATACCTGTTTCCAGCTGTATGAGGGGGAAAGGGACCTTGCCGAAAAACGCCTTCTTTACCATCCATAAAAGTGCATTAGAATCCTTTCCCATGGACCATAACATGCCCAGAGGGGAAACCTTATTATAGGCCTCCCTTAGAATATAGATGGTTTCAGCTTCCAGCTTGTCGAGATAACGGTCTGGCATTTATTATCCTACTGATTTGAGTTTTTTGTTTGATTCACTTTCTCCGTCCAGAGGTCTGCGGCCAATGGACAGATAAACAAAGCCTTTGCTCTCCATCTCGGCCAGCTTATAAATGTTACGCAGATCAAGAAGGCGTGGGGTTTTCATCATGTCCTTAATACGGTCAAGGTTAAGTGCGCGGAATTCATTCCATTCAGTCAATATAACAAGGATATCTGCGTCATCTGCAACATCATAAGCGTTTTCAGCCCAGGCCACGTTATTTAATTGCCTTGCCGCCTCTTCCATTGCCACAGGGTCAAATGCAACGATATTTGCACCTTTTGCCTGCAACTCAGGAATTATTACAAGGCTGGGTGCTTCACGCACATCATCCGTATTGGGCTTGAATGACACACCAAGTATCCCGACCTTTTTACCCTCTACATTACCGCCACACATCTCAATGACGCGCTTTGCCATGTCTTTTTGACGGTCACTATTAACCTGAACCACGGTTTCAACGATTGTTTGGGGTGCGCCAAACTTTTGACCCGTCTGCGTCAACGCTAAAGTATCTTTTGGAAAGCATGACCCTCCATAGCCGGGCCCCGCATGAAGGAACTTGGAACCTATACGATTGTCAAGCCCCATGCCTTTTGCAACGTCCTGCACATTTGCCCCTGTTGCCTCACACAAATTGGCCACCTCATTAATAAAAGAGATCTTCGTTGCCAGAAATGCGTTGCTCGCATATTTGATAATTTCAGAGCTTTCCGGGGTCGTTATAACCATCGGAGTCTCATTTATATAAAGGGGTCTGTAAATATTGCGCATCACCTCGGCAGCGCGCTCACATTCTGTTCCGACCACAACCCGGTCAGGACGCATGAAATCATTAATCGCCGCACCTTCTCTTAAAAATTCGGGATTGGAACAGACTCCAAAATCTGCATCCGGATTGGCTTCTTTCACGATGCGCTCAATCTCGCGTGCCGTACCAACCGGAACAGTAGATTTAGTGACGATAACTGTGAAATCGGTTATTGCCTCTGCTATTTCTTTTGCCGCTGCATAAACATATTGAAGGTCGGCATGACCGTCACTGCGACGTGTTGGCGTTCCGACTGCAATAAAAACGGCGTCCTTATCTTTAACGGCGTCTTTCATATCAGTTGAAAATGTAAGACGTTTGGCGCGCACCTGCTTTTCCACCAATTCATCAAGACCCGGCTCATAAATAGGTATCTCGCCATTTTTAAGGCGTGATATTTTACCCTCGTCTTTATCTATGCAAGTGACATCATGGCCGAATTCCGCAAAGCACGTTCCGGAAACCAACCCGACATAACCTGTTCCTACCATTCCTATGCGCATATAATTAACCTTTACAGCTGTATATTACTTTAAATACCGCACCACAGTTATACGTTATTCTGTGGCCAAGATAAACATCAGGGTATGCAATACAGCAAAAAGCCCCTTTAAGCAAAGGCTTGATTTGTATATTATGCACTCTGGAAATTGTATACAAATGAATTTAACGAAGGAAAGAAAATGAGCGATATTCAAACAGCAGCTAACGGACAGGCAGATAACGACATGCCTTTATTTTATCAAAAACCTGTACCGCTCGATTCTGAGAAGCACCGCTCTTACGGATTAAAGAAAAATTTTGGACTGTCTTTTACCGAAAAGGTAAATGCCGTCCCCATCAACCTTATAGAATTTCCGCAAATCTGCCATTATTACCCTATTGCCTTCAGCCCGGATGAAGCCGCGACACCAGTTGCATTATTGGGCCTTCGTGACAACGAGAATCTTTTTGTAAACGCTCAGGGGCAATGGCAGGCCGAAACATATATTCCGGCCTATATCCGCCGTTATCCATTCATATTTTCCGAAATACCTGGCACAGACCAATTAACATTATGCGTTGATATGAATGACAATATTGTCGGGGAAGATCAGGAACAAAGCTTTTTCGACGGGGAAGGCAATGCCACGCCACTTGCCCAGAATGCACTGGAATTTTGCAAATCCTACCATGCAGCAGCCCAGCAAACTGTCGAATTTGGAAAAATGTTAGCCGAGTCGGGGCTTCTTGTGGAGCGCGCAGCAGAAATCACAGCCGCAGATAACACTAAAATCAACTTCGCGGGTTTCCGCATCATCGATGAGAAAAAGTTAAACGAAATGGATGAGAAGGATTTCCTTGAATGGCGAAAAAGAGGGTGGCTTCCTTTTCTTTACGCGCATCTATTCAGCGGCGCACAGTGGCAGCGTCTGACACGCCATCTTAATGAAAGAATGGCAAAATAAGGCTCTAAAAAGCATTTTTAAATCATTATGGTCGCATTACCACATCAATGCGGCCATTTTATTTGTGAGCAGTTCTTACGAAATAATTGCATTTTGAACCGATTCCGTGGTAATTGTTTTCCCATTAACATAAATGACAGCATTTAAAGGGAGCATAAACCATGGCAAAAGTCGGCGCAAAAAGAGCAGCAGAGCTTACAGGCAAATCAAAGTCAACAATCCAACGTGCAATGAAATCCGGGAAGGTATCGTACGAAGTCCTTGATAACAACCGACGCGTTGTCGATGTATCCGAACTTGAGCGCGTTTTGGTCTTGATGATGCTGCGACAGGAACAACATCAGGCACAACAAAGACCAATACAGTCGAAACAGAATTGCAAAAAGCCAAAGACATCCTGGAAATGGAGCGTATGAAGATGCGCATTCGTAGCCTTGAGGATCAGTTACATGTGCAGACACAGCTTGTCGAAGACATGAAATCCCAACGTGATAACTGGCAGAAACAGGCACAGCAAATTCTTATTACCAGCCAGCACTCTCAGAAAGAGGCTGAAGGGTACAAGAAAGAGCTGAAAGATCGTGAAGACCGTGCGCGCCAGATTAAGCAAAAACGCATGCAACAAAACATGGCACAGCTTCAAAAGCGCACCCAAAACCAGAACACAAACACCACAGGCGGCGGCTTCTGGTCAAAACTGACCGGAAAGACCGGAACAAATTCATAAAATAAATTAGCTCCTTAATTTTCTTTAAGACATCATGTGCTATTCTCCTCATATGAGAAACAGGCACATGATGTTTTTTTTGGCTTATCTGGTTACGGCNCTAGGNGTTTNCTCCCTGACGTCGCATGCTATGGGCCAGACAGCTTACNANAATGATCCATATTACGAGGAAGCGCAAAATGTTTACCGCAAATGCGTAAGCCCAAGCGGNTATGCCGCTACATATGACTGCCGCTGCGTTATGAATGAATTTTATAAGCTACGCCATANTCAAGGCGGTGATCGGCAACAGATTGCTGTTATCAGTGATTCNTTACGTTTATGTCCTGACAGACCAAAAATTGCCCAAAAGAAATATTTGCAATGCATTGANTGGGCTGCTCGCATGAGAAAAGATGCTGAGCGTTTTTGCAAATGTTATGGCGGAAATTACGCCACAGGTTTTGCCGATAATCCCGTTCAAAACTCAAGATACAAGCAGGCATTAATGACGCAGTCTCTTTTAGACTGTGATGTTGAGGCTCCTAATGAAAGGGCCAGAATACGGGAAGAGGCCAGAGAAACACTCGAAGAGCGCGGTCTTTTACAGCGCCTGTTCCCCGGCTTTTACGACTAAATCCGGGTATTAACCGAGAGAATAAGACGCGGCACTAATATTAGACCCGGCATGGCTTTCGAATTGAACCTTTAACGCATAATGCTGCGGCAAAACAGCATCCATATAAAAGTCAATGACACGCTTTTGATGTGCCGCCCAGTCTATATCCTGCACTGTTTCCAGTGCTGTTGAACGGCGTGTCATCGCCATTCCGCCCATAACCGTTCCGCACATTTCAAGCATGGCTGAGCTTAAAGCCGCAACCTCTTCAAATTTCTTTTCCTTCGCAAGAGCAGTCAATTTATCAGAGGCCAATTCCAGTGAATTCAGCCCTTCTTCAATTCTTTTACCATATGGTGAGTTTGCCGCTTTCAAAAATTCACGCGCATCCTCTATCCAAGAATTGAGCCCGGCACCTTGATCGCGGGTTATTTTGCGAAATGCGAGGTCACCAGCTTGTATACCGTTTGTACCTTCATAAATGGGAAGTATACGCGCATCACGGTAATATTGCGCAACACCCGTTTCTTCAACAAAGCCCATTCCACCGAAGACCTGCACGGCCTCGGATGCCACCTTGACGGCATTGTCAGTGCACCAGGATTTAACAACAGGTGTTAAAAGCTCTACCCTGGTTTGCGCCTTTTCATCTCCCTTGGCAGCTTCGCCCAAGTGGAAGGCCGCGTCATAAGCTAATGTACGCCCGGCAAGAATTCTGGCCTCCATGGACAACAACATGCGCTTTACATCAGCATGACCTGCAATTGGCGTTTCTTTTCCTGTGTCAAGGGCCTTACCTTGCACACGATCATTTGCGTAAGCCTTTGCGGCCTGAAATGCACGGTCGGCAATGGCCACGCCTTGCAGTCCAACCGAAAGTCTCGCATTGTTCATCATAGTGAACATGTATTTTAAGCCCTCATTTTCCTTGCCGACAATATATCCTTTAGCGCCACCCGCGTCTCCGAATGCCATTGTGCAGGTTGGCGAGGCATGAATACCCAGTTTCTTTTCTAAAGAAACGCACTTAACATCATTTTTATCCCCCAGACTTCCGTCATTTTTGACGTCATATTTGGGAACGACAAATAGTGAAATTCCTTTGGATCCTTCCGGGGCATCGGGTGTGCGTGCCAGCACAAGATGAACGATGTTTTCAGTAAAATCATGCTCACCATATGTAATATAAATTTTCTGCCCAGAGACTTTATACGTACCATCATCTTGCTTTACCGCCTTGGTTTTCAGAGCTGCAAGATCTGATCCGGCCTGTGGCTCGGTTAAATTCATAGTGCCTGTCCAATGGCCGGAAATAAGGTTTGGCAGATAAGTTGTTTTCAATTCATCCGAACCATGATGTTCGATTGCTTCTACTGCTCCCTGATTTAGCATTGGGCATAGGCCAAACGACATATTGGCCGCCTGCCACATTTCCTGCACTGGAAAAGCCAACGCCCAAGGCAAACCTTGCCCACCATACTCAGGCGAAAACGGAACAGAATTCCAGCCACTTTGTTGATATTGCTGATATGCATCCTTGAAGCCGCTTGCTGTCTTAACTTCATTTCCTGTTAATTTTGCGCCCTCCTCGTCACCAATTTTATTAATAGGCGCCAAAACTTGAGAAGCCAGCTTGCCTGCCTCATCCAAAATGGCCTCGACAGTTTCTCGGTCCAGCTCACTCTCCTGCGCCTGATTGTCAAAGCCTAAAACATCGTAAAGTGTAAAAGCCATATCCTTTAAGGGGGGCATATATTCAGACATATAGAGAAACCTTTTCCTGTTATTAATTAATGTAATTACCCTAAACGGCTGTAAAGCTAATCTCAATAAAATTCTGGTGTTATCAACTTTGGCACGGCTCTTGCAATGTATCTTGGCATGACAGTTTCAGGTTCACTATTACATGGAAATACACTTGCAGCGCTCAGCAATCAGGCTGGCGGCAAGGTGACGTCCGCAATCCAGAAAGCCAGTAGTTCGACTGGTGTTGATTTTGCCTATCTTCTGCAGCAAGCAAAGGTAGAAAGCTCTTTTAGAACAGATGTTAAGGCCTCAACCAGCTCTGCCACCGGTCTTTTCCAGTTTATCGATTCGACATGGATGAACATGGTCGAAAATCATGGTGAAAAATACGGTATTGATACCTCAGCACCAAAGTCAGAATTACTGGCTTTACGCAAAGACCCGGAAATTTCTTCCCTCATGGCGGCAGAATTGGCCTCAGAAAATAAAAACTACCTGGAAAACACACTTGGAAAAGGTGTTGAGATCGGCTCTACAGAGCTTTATATGGCGCATTTCCTTGGGGCTGGTAAGGCCGCAGGTTTTTTAAAAGCCTTCCATGATGCCCCTCAAAAACCGGCTGCCGATTTATTCCCAAGAGCAGCACAAGCAAATCGCGCAGTCTTTTATAATACTGATGGAAAGCCGAAATCACTTGGTGAAGTATATGCCAATTTTGAGAAAAAATTCTCCGTTTCTGGCGGTCAGGCTCCAGCAGAAACAGCCGTTGCTGCTGCGACGATACAGCCTGATTATAACTCTCAGAAGCTGGAACGCTACATGCAGAAAATGCAGGCCGAAAAGGCTTCAATGGGAGATGACCCGCAGAAATTTGCAGAAATGGATGCTTTAACACGCATGGCGGCCTCAAATCCTTATATGGATTTGTTATCTTTTGGTGTTGAAACCCCGACACCTATTATGCGTAAAAGCGGCAGTAAATTCCCCTCAATGGGGGTTAGCAATATGGTTCAGAACCCGGCCGACATTCTATGGCTTGCTCAATTAGATGACAGCCTTGGTTCCAAAAAAGCTCTTCGCTAAATAACACTAACCCGCCGCCTCGGCACGGCGTAGCCGGTCATTAATCGCAATTCCGACACCTTTATCAGGAATATTCATAACAGCTATAGCTGTATTTTCCGGTTTATCGAGTTCCCTTAAATAAGAAAACAAATTGCTGGCTGCCTC
>NZNU01000071.1 GCA_002695035.1 Micavibrio sp.
ATAAAGAAAGCCCCAAAAATCACACTGTAAGCCTGCAAAATGGGACATACAGCCTGCAATTTGATAGATAAAGCCTCCCCAATGGCATTGCAAGCGTACAAAATCATATAACAACACCACAAAATGATATTAAAAGCCTACAAAATGGCATTGCAAGTCCCTGGAATGATATGGTTAGCCTACAAAATGGCATTGCAAGTCAGGAATATTGCCACTTCCTAAAAAGGAGCAAAATACACGCGGTAGCCAGCCGAAAATTGAAGTGCACCAGCTGTACCACTAAATGCACCCAAACCTGAACTCACATAATAATCCATAGGAACAACGTAGGCTACGGAAAGCAAAAAGCCATGTATATCAAGCCCCACCTCGGGCCGCACACCAAAGGAATACGCATTTTTACGCTCTAATAATACCTGCCCCCCACTGGTTACCTCTGGTGTAATGAATCGGGACAAACCCAGCGAGAGGGAACCGTAAGGGGAAACACTTCCGTCTAAAAAGCGATAAACTCCTTTTAAACCATAAAGACGGAGGCTGTATAAACCAAAATCGAAGCTTGTATTTTCACTTTGTCTGCCAAATAGCAGGTTACTATTGTGTGTGATACCCATATAAAGATTGTCGGGTACGCCTTCTATATGATATAAAAAATCGAAGTCTGCTCCCAATCCAAAAGATGAGAGCCGTTCGCCCGTAATAGCATCTGTAAAGGCTTCTCCTTTTGGTGAAGCATAGGCTAATTGAGCGGAAAAGGCAAACTTTTGGGCTGTGGCCAGATTCCCGATTAAAATCAAGGCACAAAACGCCCACATAGTTAAGGATTTCATTGTCTCAAAGTGTTTGATAAATATTCGAGAAATATAGTACTTCTAATCCTTTTCTTTAGCGGGTAAAGAGCTGGCGCAAATTCACATGATCACATTGCGAGCCCGTAAAATGGAATGGCAAATCATAAAAACTCCCTGACTACTATACCCGAATGAGATTCCGGGTCTCCGGTTCTCTGTGCCCGAAATGATACCAATAACCACTGACATAAGTTTTCGAACCAAAATCGTTCTAACGTCTGCACACTCTATATTTGACACAAATATTTGATGTGTTTTTCCAAATAAGAAAATCTCTGAAAACGCTTTCCAGGGGTATTATGCTCACCACTGTAATAGCATTCGTGTGGCTGTTTTCCGATATATCCGAAAAAACTCAGGCACAACTTGATGCGTCAATAATACTTGCCATTATAACAGGAATAACATTTATTCTTATCCCGTTAAGAAATATATTAAAAGAAAAAAAACTGGCTTTTAAAGATGGGCATTGGAAAGTTTATAATTACCGAAATAACTTTCTGTTTGAGCTTACTGAAGTTCAAATCCAATCTATTGCATTCCTTAAAATCAACCTTCCGTTGTATATTCATCGCCAGAAGATCATTAAAATCAGAATGAAGCAAGGAACCACTCTTTCATTTTCGTCAAGGGAAGTAAACGATTTTGACCTGCTAGCTACTTTACTTCAACAAAAGTTTACCACTATCATCTCCACCAAAGAATTTTGAATGATCAAGGGAATACATTTTACCTCCCGGGACCTCTAAAATAGATCTAGGCTAATACAGATTTCTTCTGAGACTCCAGGTCTCTGTTTCTCTGTGCCCGGAATGAGGCATGCACATATGGAAATATTTCTGCCATCTTCGCTACAACAGTTCCTCATACCGGAAGTAGCACAGCGAATATCCGGCATCTCCTGATCAAACAGTTTTAACATTCCTTTAAGCAGTAAATATTTATTGATTAACAATAAATATTTATAATTTTACAATCTTATTTAACGTTAGTAATCCCTATGAAAAAAAGATCCATTTTATTTCTTCAGGCGGTAGTGATACTTATTGCACTGTTGTCACTGGCTATCCTCATCCGTTTTCCTTTGTCGGAAGGCAGAGCCGAAAACCTTGACCTCTTTCACATCTACACTGATCCCTTCATTATTTATGGGTACATCTCCTCCATGGCCTTTTTTATGGGTTTATATAAGGCGTTTCAGTTGCTGCGATATATCAGACAAAATAAGTTATTTACCCCTGCTGCCATTGGTATTTTAAAAAACATACGGTTCTGTGCTATTGTAATAGCTGTTTTTATTGTGTTGGGTGGTATATACATCCGCTTCAACCACCATGAAAATGACGACCCCGCGGGTTTTCTCGCACTGTGTACCATTATGACCTTTGTTTCCCTTACGGTTGCCGTCATAATAGCTGTTTTGGAAAAGGCTTTGCAAAATGCTATAGATATGAAATCAGAAAATGACCTAACCATTTAAGCATGCCCATTATTGTAAATCTGGATGTGATGATGGCGAAGCGTAAAATGTCGCTGAATGAGCTTTCTGAAAAAGTACAACTCACCTTATCTAATCTGTCTATTTTAAAAACCGGAAAGGCAAAAGCAGTTCGTTTTAGTACGCTGGAATCTATTTGTAAAACTCTGGATTGTCAACCTGGAGATATTTTGGAATATGCAGAGGATCATTAAAGATCTGTGGAATGGCGCTGTCAATAGATCAAACTTATCTGCATGAGATTCCAGATCTTTGTTCTATCCGCCCCAAAGGATACAACCTATGCGTTGTCCTGCCTGTACTAAGCTTCTAGTTTCTCCAGCTCCATTTGATAATCATACTGCAAATCTTCGTGCAGTTTTTCCATCGCCTTACGGATCATGCGGAGCTGGGTTTGGTAGGTATTCCGTAATATGGTACTTCTGGTAAAGCTGGGTTTCATGCTGCGTAACTTCCGGCAGAAATACAGTAAGAGCTCTACTTCAGTTTCTTTCTTCTGCGAATAGCGGATGTTCTTTTTTACCCCGGAAAGTATTTTGCGCACACTCTTTTTGATGTAATAATAACTGCTGGTATTCATATCTGAAAAGGCCTTATCCATCTCTTGTTTAATACCTTCTATATACTCGACTTCATTTCCGGCTTCAAAAAGAAGATAGGTAAGCAGTTCTTTATTATCTTTTTTAAAACGCGCCAGGCGGAGGCACACCTCCATGAGTTCCGGCTGTGAATAATGCGCCAGTTCCTTTTTTAAGACAGCTGCCGTTGCAGTTTTCATTTCTTTAACTCAGTTTATTAGTTGGCAGATCGCAATATCCAGCATGTAACTCTACTTAATACTTTATACTCAGTACCTGATACTAAATTTCCGTAACCCTTACTTTCTTTTTCTTCAGACGTACATTGTTCACTTTAGGCAACAGACTTTTTATCTTTTTGGTTTTCACAGAGACGAAGGCACAATCCGTTTTCAATTCAATTACCCCAAGCTCCTCTTTGTTTAATCCGCCTTGTTTCAGGAACAAACCCGCAATATCACCTTTAGAGATTTTGTCTTTCCGCCCACCGGAGATAAATAACGTACCCCACTCCGAAGCTTTGGGAAGTAGCTTTTTCTCAAGCACTTCTTCAGGTAAATCGCCAATAAAATCAGGTAATACTTCCTCTTTACCCTGAATCACATAAGCCGTTCCATTGCTATTCATACGAGCAGTACGTCCGTTACGGTGGGTAAACTCCTCGCCTCTTAAAGGCAAATGGTAATGGACAATAAAGTCCAATTCAGGCACATCAATACCACGTGCGGCCAGATCGGTAGCCAAAAGAATTTTATGCGTACCGTTGCGGAATTTGATCAGTCCCCGTTCGCGTTCCACCTGCTCCATACCTCCGTAAAAAATGCCATGCGGAATTTTTTTAAAGGTGAGGAAATCACTCACCCGTTGTATGGAATCTTTGAAATTACAGAACACAATCCCATTCTGATCACCAATATGGGCCAGTAGATCCACCAATACATCCAGTTTATCTTTAGCAGGCGAAAGCACTTTTTTTATTTCCAGGTTGCTGCTTCTTCCTTTCAGGTAATCTATAGTAATAGCATCCTGAAGCCTTACAAAGTGCGGGACTTCAACTCCCTGGGTAGCGGATGTCAACACCTTTTTATTCACCTTTGGCAGCAGCTTAATGATGTCTTTCATCTCACTTTCAAAGCCTACTTCCAGCGATTTATCAAATTCATCCAGCACCAGGGTTTTAATATGATCAGTACTAAAAGCTTCTCTTCGAAGATGATCTGCAACTCGGCCCGGTGTACCAATGAGCACTGCGGGGCGGTGTTTAATCTCGATGCGATCTTTAGAACCGGTGCGTCCGCCATAAACCGCATTTACTTTAAAACCGCTGCCCATTTCGCGCATTACCTGCTCTATCTGTATGGCCAACTCCCGCGAAGGGACAATAATTACAGTTTGTATTTCATCCAGATGTTCATCTAGCTCTTTAATTAAAGGAAGTAGAAAAGCCAGGGTTTTACCCGTTCCTGTAGGAGACAGCAGTATTACAGCATCGCTTTTGGCAATAGCTGTTTGAGCTTCCAGCTGCATGGGGTTGAGTTTTTCAATACCCAATTTGGCCAATATGGCGCTTTGATTTTTTATGGATGTAGACATGCGGCAAAGGTAGCGGATTGATATGCACTTCCTTCTTTGACAAGTAACAGACATATAAAATGAAAAGTCCTGAAAAATTCAGGACTTTTCATTTTGATTTACACACTAAAAGGCTCTCTGCAATTAATAAAGAATGAAAGCTTCCAGGTAATAATTACTGGCCTCTGCACGCACATATACGGTAGCAGGCCCTGTTACATTGGCTGCATCATACTTATATGTACCGTCACATCTTATGGCGTAGGCGTAATAATAACCAGCTGTACTTGAAATAAGTGTCTTAAGTGCCGATTCATTACAAGCCACACTTTCATTTAAATCACTATTTCCAGGGGAAGCAATTGACACCCGGTTTGTAGAAGACATTAAAGCATCATCAGAAACTTTAAAATGACTATTCATATAATCTTCTACATATTCTGATGCAGTCTGGTTGGCGGATTTTCTTAATTCTGCTTCCAACATCAGCTTCGATATGTCTTCTTGGGTAAGTACTTCTCCATTAATGATATCGGCCACATGCTCATGAAATTCCATACTTGCTTCTTCCGAAGCTGAAAATTTTGCTTCTGTAAATCCCAGAATGCAAATAGAAAGAGAAAGCACGATGAAAGCTTTCATTGCGAATAAAATTTGTTGTTTCATAACTTTGGTTTTAAGGGTTTATATATGGATTAAAAAACGATACGGACATACAAAAAACTTCATTTCCAGTTGTTTTAATTATAAAAAAATCCACAATCAGCAAAAATTAAAACACTGATTTTCATATAAATATAGTCAAAATCCAGGATAAAAATCAGAAGGTAGCACTTCTTTACAAAGAACCCGATCAAAGGCTTTTTGAAAAGCGGTATGCTTATTTTAAGTTGCTGTTTATCCCAACAAGAAAGTCTTCTCTATGTCAAAAAAAGAATTCATCATCACAAAGGTCACTAAAGATGTTTCGAAGAGGCCCCTGGCCTTTAAGACAAGCTATGAAACGCGTCCTTAACAATCTTTATCCCCTTTTAAATCACCTTCCATTCAAATAGGCATGATACTCCCTGCGGTTGCGGTCGTGCTGTGCATTGTTTTTGGCAAATTTATGATAGCCCGGACGTTTGGCATCAGCCATCATAAAAAGGTACTCATTATTCTCAGGATGTAAAACCGCTTCAATGGCGGCCTTACCGGGAGCTTTTATAGGTCCCGGAGGTAAACCGGGGTGCTGGTACGTATTATAATCTGAAGGATAACGGATGTGCTTGTAATATACCCTGGTAATCGGGTAATCTTCAGGGAAATCGAGTAAATATCCAAATACAGCCGTAGGANNGGNTTGCAATAAAATACCACGCTCCAAACGATTGAGATACAAACCGGCTACCGTGGGCATTTCATCTTTTTTTATGGTTTCCCGCTCCACAATACTCGCCAGTGTAACCACTTCCAGCGGAGTAAGATTCTGTGCTTTTGCAGCCGACACCCGTTCGGAAGTCCAGTATTTATCAAATTCTTCTTTCATTTTTTTAAGGGTATACCCCGGAGAAGAATTCCAGTAAAACTGATAAGTATTGGGTATAAAATAGGCTAGTACACTACGGGAATCACAACCATAATGGCTTAAGGTATCGTCATCACGTAAAAAATTTAAAAAGCTTAAAGAGTCCTGCTCTAGGGTGCTCCCCAGCCTTCCGGCCAGCTCAACCAGATTGTTGACATCATAAATCACCAGGTTTAAAGGTTCCTGATCTCCGGCACGCAATACATCTATCAAAGTATTATTGCTCCAGCCCGCTTCAATAAGATACCTGCCGGGTTTTACCAGGTTTACATAACTTTTCTTTTGCGCCAGCCATCTGAAACTCTTCTCGTTCTTGAGATATTCATGTTTGGCTAAGGAATCCACCACTTCCTCAAAATCCGCTCCGGTGGGAATGTACAGATAGGCTTCCTCACCCCTCTCTACGCTCACGTTTGAAGCAAAAACTCTTTTGTAATAGCGCCATGCGAAAAATACACCTGCGGCCATTACCAATACAATTATGCTAACTAAAATGCGCTTCACGCTCTAATAAATGCTTTTAATGGGTTAATTGTTGCAACGCTTCACGGGCTTTGCTGTTATCAGGGTTGTGCTTTAGTATCTTACTAAGGTTTAAGATAGCGGCCTGCTGATCATTCTGCATCATGGCCAGGGTTACTTTGTTAAATAAGGCCAACTCATAATCCGGATCGGATTGAAGGGCCTGTTTTAAGTGGTACGCAGCCATTTCCAGGTTACCGCTCCTTAAATAATGATACCCTAAATTATTATGCGCCACTTTATGATCCGGTTGTTCTTGAATGACCTTTTGTAACTGGCGAACACCCTCTTCGGCTTGTCCTTCAGTAAACAAAGCACCAGCATATTTCACCCTGAAATCAGGTACATAGGGTGCCAGGTTTACCGCCTTTTCATAAAAACGCAAGGCTGCTCCCGGATTACTTTCCCTATATAAACCTTCGCCTACTCGGTAAGAAGTCCATGCGTCCCGATTTATATAATCCTGTTCGGTTAAAGCCTGATATATTTTAT
>NZNU01000072.1 GCA_002695035.1 Micavibrio sp.
AATACTATCCTTTTCGTAATCTAGAATCGTAAGATCGTTAATATCATAGATGTGCTGTAGATTACTTAAGTCGATTTTATCTTCACCGTGAACAAAATCTTTAAGAATTATGTATGCAATTTGGCTTGAAAGGCCAAAAACGTCATTCCCCTGCCCGCCTGTAACATCTACACTATATCCATTCGAATGATCATAAGAAACATATATCTTATCATCACCATCTCCTCCGTAAAAATTTCCACCCCCGTAGGATATAAGAGTGTCGTTTCCGCTATCACCATAGATATCTCCCCCATCATCAGTTGAAATATAAGTATAGGTATCATCTCCGCTACCTAGGTAAAGCGGATGCCAGGTATCATAGGTTGATAGAGTAATATTATCAGAGTGTGATGTTGCGATAGCAGGTGCATAGCCATCCCAATTTCTCAAGTCATCAACAGTGTAATATAACCCGCTGTCAAAATGTAATTCCAAGTCTTCCGTCGGAAATTGAACATAAATGATGTCGTTATTGTTATATGAAATTGTAAGGGCGTAACCGTCACTATATTGTAAATCGGTCTCAAGATAGCCCTCTATATAGATTTTATTATGCCCTTGCCCGTCTCTGATAGATGTATATTGATTGTCAGAGGCAATAAAATATAAGTCATCACCACCCTCGCCCCATAAAGTGTTTGTGCCTGATCCTGAATACAGCCAATCATCACCGTCCCCACCCCTGAGAGTATCATCACCTTCTTCTCCCCAAAGGTTATCATTACCAGCCCCACCCTCAATAAAATCGTTGCCGTTCCCTCCGTGTAGAATATCATTACCTTCTCCGCCAAGAAGGTCATCATTACCTTCATGTCCCCAGGCGACATCATCTCCCAGCCCCATGTAGGCTCTATCATTTAAGGCATTACCGTTAAAGGTATCATCGCCTGCCAAAGCATAGTAAGTATCACTTCCATTAACCCTTGTATAAACATCATTCACCCATGACCCGTAAATGCTATTACNGTAAANATCTNTGTTAGAAAAAGNGTNATGTANGTAACTTTCAAGTGTCCATTGACCGNTATCAAACACGCCTTTTTCTTTATCCNCNTCAAAATAAAAAAATACGNGATCAGAATNTGACNGGTCTTGAACATTCGTTATTGTAAGCGAATTATCCGCATCAAATGNAATGANATATTCATAAAGATCANNGATANNATNCNCTACCTGCATNATAGTTNCCNATATATGTTTTTGTGGCACTNNANACATCCTGGCTGGAAAANTCTTCACTAATATCNATNNNNAAACNNCNANNNGATNTATTAANGTCNATNNNATCNTTACCNCCCCTATACATCAGNGCTNNGCTNNTGANNCANGCTAGGCATTNACATCNAAAGTAATTTGGTCATCNCCTCGCCCACCATGAAATCTGAAATANTCATTAACACCTGTAACAGTATCACCATATACTGAACCATACATATCCAGTGTTTGGTTCCAGTTANCACTAANATAATCATGGTTAAATTCCGGGGTATTTACGTCAACGAAACCNTTTGAAGCCGATATNGTCAAGGATGACACACTTTGCGAATAATCAACCTGGGCAATATCGTTATAACCCTCAACAACACCGTTATTTAAGCCTGTATAGTTTACCAGACCCGATGAGACATTACCCATAAGATAAATCAGATTTTGCTTAGGGTTTGATAGCGCAGAATGATCAATNTCTTCTACATCATATGCAGAAAATCGAATGCCCGCGGCTCCATGAAGCGTAAAGTTATAATTATGGTATTCGATAAAACCATTGGCCAAGCTATCCAGCTTTATCGTGTCCCAATCATCACCGCCATAAATCGTGTCGCCTGTATTGGCCTCAATAGTATCGTTACCCGCCCCGCCATAAATGATGTCGATACCGTAGCTGGTTGAGATGACATCGTTACCATCCCCGGCAAGAACCAAATTATTATCATATCCTGTTGTAATGGTATCATCTGCCGATGTTCCAACAACGAAGATATGGTAAAAGCCATAGCCGCCGGATAACGTGGTTTGGGTATTTTCCTGTGTGATAAACACCGCGCGTTCAAAGACATTTGTGGAGTTATTTCCCCACAGATTATACATATGGTTGCGGATATCGTTTTCTATGCCTGTTGCGGTCAAAAGAGGCGACAGCAGGTCCGACTGGCGGCCCGCGACAGAACCAGTTCCGCCATTGGCGGCGGCCCACAGAGCATCCTCGAAATTGATGCTGAGCGTTTTATCGGCGTCGGAATACTCTAAAATACCATTGGCAACATAGGGGGTGTTACCTTCCTGCACCTTTTCCAGTGCGGACAGCCCCGCAAAATAAACGGACGCTTTGGCGATATCTTCCAGATGGGGTGAGAAGGTTGAGGCCAACCCGCCACCCTGAACCGCCTCGCCCAACTGGTCCATATCATGGTACAGCGCACGAATGGCGGTATCACCAAACGGACGTACCCCCTCATCAATCGCAGAATAGGCAATAACAGAGCGGAGGATTTCCGCATGCTTGCCATCTGTGTTGAGTTGACCCGCAACAGAATCAGCACCAATTTCGAAGGCAAAAGTGTCTTTATAAAGATAAGGCCAGATAAAGGGGGCGGCGTATTGCCAGTCGGCATCCGCAACCTTGGTGGCGTCATCGGCATACATTCTTATGATAAGACTAGATACACTATGAAGCTCAGTTAGGGAAAAATTTAAGAAGCTATCAAATTCACCAACTTCGTCATATATGGAGTTTTCTGTCTGAAATTCTGGAACAGGAGAAGACAAAAAGAGGTCGCTTCTCGCAACGGCTAATGCTTCTCCAGAAAGATAACTCCCCCCTATACCATCGTAATTTACCGACCATGGAGTGGCAGAACCATACAGTAATGTTTTCAATGCAGCATCATCGTCATTAGCAATATCAAGCTCTGTTTCGTTAACAGCATAAAGAAAGGGCATGGCGTCAAAAAGCTTAGCATTTTGACCGTATATGGCAGCAACATACCCACCAAGTCCTCCACCTAATGAGTGCCCTGTCAGGGAAATATCGGCATCCTGATAAACATTCGCCCCCGATGGATACAATTCTTCAGCGATGCTTTTATAAAACTGTACCGCCATCTTCCCTTGCTGGCTTCCAGTCGCCGTATATCCAAGTCCTAAATTCCACCCATTTGCAATATCGGGTGTATCATCATCATCCCATGTGAAAGGATTCATAGAATCAGGTAACTGGTCCGTTCCGCGATAGGAAATGACAGTATCAATAACATTGCCATTCTCATCTTTTACTTGATACGCAAGACCGTAGAATCCTATATCTTGGGCATCTTCATTACCTATATTTTTATAGATTGCAGCATTTCCCAATTGCGTTCCGGCCGTGTCCAACGAATAATCGCCCGGCGCATCACCGAATTTTATTTGTGCGTTGTAGCCACGATTATAGGCATCCATTGAGAGTATGGCTTTGAAGATGTTTGAGTTCATTGTTTCTCTCCTAATTTAAAATTGCCACCGTGTAAAATATTTGATAATTCAGGGCCACCACCAAGGAATTCTCCATTTAAGTGCCCCCCCCCCACGTCATCCAACCATGGCAAATATTTTTCAATGCCCCATGCTATCGGCTCATCTGTAATTTCGAGGGTTATTTCTTTTAATTTCACACCCTCGCCAAAATACTCTTCAAAATGGGAATTGGTGATTTCGTAACGAATGGGGTACTGCCCTTGACTTTTATCCCAATTACGCTCGATCAGGTTTTTGACTGTCATAGGGTCGTTCATATCGGTGAATGTCACCATCTGCGGGTATCCCGGGTAACGGGTCGGGTCGAGTGGCGCCTTCAAACCCGCATCCAGATTGGCGTAATATTTTATCCCCTCCGGTGTTGTCTCTCCCCCACCTTTTCCACCGTTATAAGGAAAAGCTTGATAGGCATAATTATCGTCATCAGGTGTGGTTAAAGCAAATAAAACACCGCGTTCACCAAGGTCAACAACAACGGCCTCGCCCTTGACTTTGACCAGACTGCGCCAAGGTCGTTGGGTGTCACGGGGGTAGGGCCTGACCTGGGCGACAATTTCGCGCACGGCCGAACCGGACTTTTCACCCTCGGGCGTGTCCACAACCACGGTCATCTTGTACCGCCAGCTATAGGTTTTGGTACTGTCTTTAAATTGGGTAATGTATACGACCACACCAACCGCAATTATTGCGACTGTGGCTAAACCTGCTAAAACCTTATTTCGTGTTTTCAATATCTTCTCCCTAAAAAACGCCCTGCCTTAATCATGCTATTTAATTCAACCAGCGTAAATTTGTCCACCCGTACATTCTATTTTAAATTCGCCTGGGTTGTATCAAAAAACTTGACTTTATTTCCATAAGTTGGTAGATTTCACGCATCCAAAAATCGCTTGAGTTATAAAGGAAAAGAGATGAAAAACCCCTTTCTTCTGACGGCCTTATTCGCAGGGTCAGTTGTTGTATTACCCTCAGCCATCAATGTAGCAACATCCGCTGCAAATGAAGGCATAGGATCGACAGCTTATGAATTTCTGGATACGGCGCGCCTCCCGACACATGTTCATGACTCCTATGACGTATCATGTGATTTTGACAAAGAAAAAAGTAAGGTCACGCTGACAAATCACAGTTTGGGCGAAACAGCTGATTTTGAGGTCAAGCAAGTCTTCCCAAATCATTACAAAGGCAGTTTAAGCTCTGATTTTTCAGTAAATGTTATTGAAGACGGGCATTTATTTACAGGGCAAAAATGCTACTCCCAGCAAAATATGACCGTACCACTGGCTTTGCAGATAGCATTCCGCTAAAACCATTTCAAATTCAGGTGCATCAAATACTTATTCATAAAAACTGTTTCGTTGCGTATATAACGAAAACATAACGACCTGTTTTTGCCAAAGTCACTATGGCCAGAAAAATGGGAAAGGGCGTTTTCATTACGCCCGCAATTATTGTGAGAGGATCCCCAACAAACGGTGTCCAACTGAGTAATAACGACCATACACCGTATTTCTTATAAAACCGCTGGGCACGAATGAGGTTTTCTTCTTTTACAGGAAAGAATTTCTTATGCTTGAATTTTTCTATGCCACGCCCCAGATACCAGTTCACACATGACCCAAGCACATTTCCAAAACTGGCAAAAACCAATAACAACCACACAGACACATTCGTTTTGGTAAGATAAGCGACCAGCAAAATTTCGGACTGCATCGGAAAGATTGTCGCCGCCAGAAAAGCGGTCGCAAAAAGACTGAGCAATATGAGCAAACTCTCCAATTTTATAACATCCCTTCAGCACGCCCTAATCGGTAAAAATACGACTTCGCAATATTACATATGTTTTGACGGCGCAAAGTATAATTTTATTTTACATTTGTTTTTTACACTCATAAGTTTTTTTGCTAGGGTCTCTAAATAATAAAAATATAAATATCAAGAACAGAGGTTTACATGACGGCAGATAAAAATTCCGCAAGTTCCGGTGCGGATAACAGTCCATTTCATAAACGTGGCGGCGGTTCTGGCCGCAGGTCGGCTCCTCAAGGGCGCAAATCTATGCGTGCAAAAAGGATTAACCTAAAGGGGCTTGTAAAGCCACAGCCCTATAAAACAGGTATGAAATTAACCCCGAAAGAAGTCTTTTCCACTTCGGCACATGATGAAATGATGGATCGTGCCACATCTGAAATGAACGATAATCAGCACTCAGATTTTCAGGATGACAGTGGTGAACTCTCATTTCACGGCGTTCCGCTCAACGAAGATCTGGAGCTGTCTCCTGAAATGATAGAAGAATATTGCGAGCGGGAACCTTTCCTTCTGACAAGCCCCATGTCAATGGCCGGAAATGCCAAATTCGGAATTATTCCAGCACGTTTCAAAGCTCAGGCCGATGCCTTTGAAGAAGAAATGGAAATCATAGAATTGGCACGCAGTACACCTGAAAACAGAAAAAACTCCAGAAGCGGGCAAACGCTTGTATCTTTGGATAAAGTGCAAAATCTGGCCAGTATGTTTCACCGTGTCAGCGAAGGCGATACATTGGACGCCGAATATGAAGCCGCAGAAAAAGGTTATACAGAGTATATGGAAGCCTATAAAGTCGCAGCAGACATCTACCACCGCCAAATG
This sequence comes from Micavibrio sp., assembly GCA_002695035.1. GTDB lineage: Bacteria > Pseudomonadota > Alphaproteobacteria > Micavibrionales > Micavibrionaceae > UBA2137. The sequence goes on from NZNU01000072.1 coordinate 6,190, forward strand.
CGTGAAACGGCTTATCAGCTCAGTACAAAATTATCACGTCGCGATATCGGCCTATATGCTCAAAACATGTGGTTAAACAACTACAAAAGAAATGAAGATGTGCATTGTAATACAGCGTTTTTCACTCATGATGTATCGGAGCAACCGTTATTACTACAGAAATGTGCACATAATACGGCTCTTGCCGCCTTGAAATGGATGGCTTTGGTTATTAATGAAATGCCTATGAACCAAGGCATGGATAAACCCGGCTCCTACGACGTCGCACCAAAATAATATTAAATATTACAAAACACTTTGCAGCGCTTCCGGCTCCCCCGGAAGCGTTTTTTTATACTTCTATGATTAAAAAGGAACGCACCGCCCCCCTGCCCCGTTAGAGAAGCAAGTTACTAAGCACAATTAATTTTAACAGGACAGAAGATGACTTCCTTATTTGAAAAATGCAGCATTGGCGATCTCGACTTTAAAAACCGCATTTTCATGGCTCCTCTGACCCGCAGCCGGGCTGATGATGCCACTGACATACCCGCAGATATCGCCATAGAGTATTACAAACAGCGCGCCTCGGCCGGACTTATTATTACTGAAGCCACACAAATCAGTCAGCGTGGTAAGGGATATATAAAAACACCCGGGATTTATAACGATAAACAGGCCGCTAAATGGAAAGAAATTACTGACGTTGTGCATGAGGAAGGCGGCAAGATATTCCTTCAACTCTGGCATGTTGGGCGCATCAGTCACACTTCAATTCAACCGGATGGGAAAAATCCGGTGTCATCCAGTGCGGTAAAGGCCGACACAAAAACATTTACACAAGACGGTTATCAGGATGTGTCCGAGCCGGAAGCGCTGTCGGTAGATGGTATAAAACAAACTATTGCGGATTTCAAAAAAGGCGCTGAACTTTGCAAAAAGGCCGGATTTGACGGTGTTGAAATTCACGGCGCCAATGGTTATTTGATTGACCAGTTTCTGCGCGATAAAACCAATAAAAGAGATGATGCCTATGGCGGATCAGTTGAAAACAGGGCACGTTTTCTGCTTGAAATTGTAGATGCTGTTAAAGAGGTATGGCCGACAAATCGCATAGGGGTCAGACTATCCCCGACAGGCAGTTTTAACGATATGGGTGATAGTGATCCTTTAACCATGTTTTCGCATGTTGTCGATCAGTTAAATGATCGCAAAGTCGGCTACCTTCATCTCGTAGAAAGATTTCCAGGTATGGATGTCGGTAATGATGACCTCGCAACTATAAATACATTAATTGAAAAATGGCAGGGATTTTACATCGCCAATGGTGATTATGACATCCTGAAAGCCAAAGACGCTGTCCAGTCAAAACATGCTGACGCGATTGCGTTTGGCCGTCCTTTCATTGCTAACCCCGATCTGCCCGAACGGCTGGAAAAAGGGGCTGAATTAAACGAACCGGATGAAGACACTTTTTATGGCGGGGGCGCCGAAGGGTATACAGATTATCCCTTCCTGTCAGAAAGCAAGAAAACAGAAGCGGCGTAAATCTAAAAAAAATCCCATAAAAACCTCAAAAGGAGCAAGACATGGTACATGCCCAAAAAGCAATACAACAAGATAACCGGGAAACGGTGAAAACCTATAATCCCGCCACCGGTGAATTGCATAAAACATATTCTTTGCATACAAAAGATGAAGCGGAACAAATTATTGAAGACACGCATGAAGCTTTTTTGAGCTGGCGCAAGACACCAATTGAAGAACGCGCAGAAATTATAAAAAATATTGGAAAGACCTTGTCCAAATATAAGGATGAACTGACTAATATGATGGCCGACCAAATGGGTAAGCCTTTGGAGCAGGGTCAGCAGGAAGTTGATCTATGCGCCCAGATTTGTGAATATACTGCCACCGAAAGTATAAAATATCTTCAAGACGAAGAACGTGATTTGGAAGATGGAAAAGGTATTATTACATATCAGCCCATTGGTGTTGTCTTAGGATTGCAGCCTTGGAATTTCCCACTTTATCAAGCAGTACGCTACAGCGTGGCAAATATTCTGGCTGGTAATACAACTGTCTTTAAACACGCGGAAATATGCTGGGAAACAGCTGAAAAGCTTGAACGTATATTCGAAGAAGCGGGCGTTCCGGAAAACGTCTTCAGTGTTATCTATGTTAAAGATGAAACAGTAGATGAGCTTATCGAACACGATAGAGTGCGAGCTGTTTCATTTACAGGGAGTGCTGAGGCCGGAAAAATTGTAGCTGAGAAAGCAGGAAAGGTTTTGAAAAAAACCGTTTTGGAACTTGGCGGTAGTGACCCTTATATAATACTCGAGGATGCTGATCTTGATAAAGCCGTTGAAGCATGCACGCAAGGCCGGTTGGTGAACAGCGGACAAACCTGCACATCCGCCAAACGCTTTATTGTTCTCGACAGCATATATGATGATTTCAAAACAAAATTCGTCGAGGCCATGAAAGACGCCAAATACGGAAATCCGCATGATGACGATATTGATTTCGGTCCACTTGCTCGAAAAGATCTGCAGGAAAAATTGAGAGATCAGGTTCGTGATTCAGTTAAAGCTGGTGCAAAGATACTTTGTGGTGGGGAAATGCCGGAAGGTGAAGGTGCTTTCTATCCAGCAACAGTACTTGAAAATGCGCAGCCGGGCTCACCTGCATATGATGATGAATTATTTGGCCCAGTTGCCGTTCTTTTCCGTGCGGAAGATGAGGCACATGCTATTCAGATTGCAAATGACCACAGATACGGCCTTGGTGGCGGCGTAATGTCGGAAAACCTTGACCGTGCACTGAAAATTGCCAAAGAGGAAATAGATACCGGTATGGTTAATGTTAATGGTTACCACACAGCGTTGCCTAATATGCCCTTTGGTGGTGTAAAGGAAAGCGGTTATGGTCGTGAACACGCTGGATTTGGAGTTCGTGAGTTTGTGAACATCAAATCAATAATGATTTCTAAATAGGTCATTAGGATACTGGTTTAGAAGAAGCGGGGTTTTTCCCCGCTTTTTTTAATTTCGGCTGGCCTCCAGCAGACATTTCGCAACAGCACTTTTGCCATACCAGTATTGAGGGGCACATTGTAACCTTTCAAGCACAGTTGGTTCTTCAGGCACTGCATCAGCAACCCTGTCCCGCACACCCTCTGCTCTTGCTGTAGCAGCTCGTCTCAGATCCCTGCTAGGTCTCACCACTTTTTCGCGAACATTTCCCTGCAATGACGATGGCGCATGATCAGCGAAAGGCGCAGGAACTGCATCACGAGAGCCACCCTGTTGGCGATCAAAGCCATAAGTGTCTTCCTGAAACACCTCACCAAGCCCATCATAATCATCACCTTCAACCTCAAAGAACTCAATAGGACCCTGCTGATATTCCGCTGGCCACTGATCCATAATTATTGGCTCGCCTACGATATGAAACTCTGTTTTAATATTTTCAGGCTGGACTTGATATTCAGGGTCTAATTCTGGAAAGACCTGCTTTAGTCCATTTTGAAAACCTTCTGGTAGTTTGTCTAGCAGATCAGGATTTTCTTTTAAAAAAGATCCCACAGTTTGTTTTGTCACTGGATGATTTTCAAGACTTCTTACATTTTCACAAGAGCTGATTATATCATTTACCAATTCTGCAGCCAGAATTTGCTCCCTTTCCTCAACTGGCATATCTGGATGCGTTCTTGCCAGAACCTGCGCACGGAAACCGTAAGCCACAGCAAAGCGCTCGTAATTGGCAATCTGGAACTGCAATGCGGCATTGCGGATTTTCGTATCGTCATCGGGATAATTGCTGATCGTTGCCATAACAATTTGGTTTAAAGCCGCAAGCTTTGTCGTATCAAGCCTCAGGGCTGAAGCGACTTCCGAAAAGCCACTCATATGTTCTAAAAGCGCTTGGAGTTTTTCTTTATCAGCCCAATCTTCAGGAAATGCATGATATGTCTCCACAGCGCTTTCAACACCTGCATCGACCACGTTCATGATCACGTCCCCGCCTGTATATTTATCAATATATTGCAGTGAAATCACACCACCCCATATCGCAAGAGGTACACAGCTACTTAAAAATAGTTTTTTACGAGTGAGTGTGCCGTTAAAAAACTCGTTCAAAAACCCTTTTTTTGTCGATTTTTCTTTCAGATAAGACTCATCACATGGCATTAACCAGGGAGCAATCGCGTCCTCCTCACCGTTGTCCCAATCGTTATTAAGATATGTTCCTGTCATAATTAACCTACTAAATAAAAAATTAACATAATAATATTAATGCAATATGTCAAACTAATATTTCAGACATTCGACTTAAGATGTTATTGATTTTGTCTTATATTATGAGGATACAGAAAGGCATGCTTTGACAAGTATAGCAGATAAAACGACATTCTTTACGCATACGGGTACATTCTGGGAAGGGCTCTACAAAGACTGCGAGAAGGCACGCACCTCCATTCTTTTTGAACAATACATCCTGGAAAATGATGATATAGGGCAGGGCTTCCTTGAATTGCTTCTAAAAAAAGCAAAAGAAGGGGTAAAGGTTACCCTTCTTCTGGACAAAATTGGTTCGCGCTCAGTCTATAATTCCCCTCTTATTCAGGATATTCGACAATATGGCGGTCACGTCGAGTTTTATAACAATATAGGCTGGCTTAACCTCGTTCTGCCCTGGACATGGCTGCCCCGCAATCATTCCAAGCTTTTCCTGATAGATGAAACTATTACATATATAGGCGGAGCCTGCATCGCAGAAAATATGGCAGACTGGCGGGATATTGTAATTCGCCTTGAGGGAAAACTTTCTGATGTTGCAGATGAAAGTTTTACACCGTCACCAAAAATAACTTTAAGCACAAAGCGGCGGAAAGGGCCTGAAATTGAGGGGCTCCAATATGTTATCTCTGGCCCTCACCTTCCGTCAGGCTCTATTTTCAAAGAACTCTTGAAACAGATACATTCAGCGCAACAAGAGATCTTATTGGTTACGCCTTATTTTCTGCCGCCGAAGCGTCTGAAATGGGCTTTGCTAAAGGCGAAAAAACGTGGTGTCGAGGTTAAAATTACAATCACGGGTGAAAGTGATGTCCCTCTTGTCCAGAATGTATCCCTGTCCTACCTGCCCCGCCTGATGAAGAAAGGGATACGCTTTTTTGCCTACAATGCAGGAGTTTGTCATGCCAAATATGCAATTGTTGATGGAAGATGGGCGATGCTTGGCAGTGCCAATCTGGATTATTTAAGTCTTTTGCACAATAAAGAGGGCAACCTTTTGATTAAAAATCGGCAGATCATCAAGAAACTGGAAAACATATTTAAAGACAACCTGAAAAACTCAACAAAGTTTGAACCGGAATTTTGGGAAACGCTTCCTTTAAGAACTAAATTGTCCGGGTATCTGGGTCGGCTTTTCAAAAAAATGATGTGAGGCAGTAAATGAGCTATAGAATTTTGTTCAGTAATATTGGCTATGCGCGTGGAATCGATGGATCTTTGAAGCAACATATTACTCGCGCTACACGACATCTCTATTGCTCCCTACCAACGCAAGAGCTGGTCATTGGACAATTAAAGGAGATCATTAAAACGAATACTCCAGATATTTGCTGTTTTGTAGAAATTGATAAAGGGTCTTTATTATCCGGCAATTATAACCAGATAGAAGCCCTTATTGACCATGAATACGCCTTTCATGCCGTGTCTGGTAAATACGGTCAGGGAAGCCTGAGGCAACATATTCCTTTTTATAAAGGCAAAAGTAACGGCTTTATCACCAAAGAGAAACTGCCTTTTAAACAGATCAATTTCAAATATGGGGCAAAAAAATTGCTTTACGCAGTATCACTGCCTGATGATATTACACTTTTATTTGCACATTTCTCACTGCGCTACTCCACACGCCAGAAGCAGTTTGAGGAAATAAAGAGAATACGTCACCAGTTTGGAGAAAAGGTGATTTTACTGGCCGATTTTAATATATTGAAGGGCATAAGCGAATTAGACAGCTTTTCGGAAAAAGACAGTTTCCGCCTTCTCAATGACCCAGACCAACCCACATTTATATTTCATAGACGCCGACTATTACTGGATTTATGTCTCTATACACCAGCGCTGGAAGGAAAGCTGGAACTGGATATCATTCCCCAACCTTTCTCTGATCATGCGGCCCTTCTGGTTGAGGTTAAGAGCTAGTTTTTTTCTCTTCCGGAATAAGCGACAAGGCAAATTCTCGCAGGCGCCAGTCCATATCGCAAATCTCGGCAATTGCGTTTCTGAATTTGTCAGGGTCAATCGCTTTCTGGTCTTTCACCCTTATAAATCCTTCACCATTTATAAGATGCCCGCTTTCATAAAGGCGCACCTGTGCCTCCTCAACCCAGTCATACGCTATCAGCTTTAATTGAATTTTATCGGGCAGGTCAATATAGCCTCCACCAACTGATTTGGGCGCACGGTTTATCAGACCTGTGACCGCCTCTGCTGTCTGGCTCCAGCCATCTTTTAAAATATCCAGGGAAATAATCATGGCGGCCAGCGCATCAGCCCACCACCATCCCATACCTATACCCAAAACACCGCCTATGGCCGCAACGGCTGTCATCCAGTCGGCCTTGTTCATTTTACCATCAGTAAAAAGGATTTTGTCATTCAGCACTTTTGAATATTTCAGCTTGAAGCCCCCTAAAATGACAGGTGGAAAAGTCCCCCATAAGAGGACAAGTATCATCCACCACCCCAGCCAGATATCCTGACCGAAAAAGGATTTGAGGCCAATTGTCGGATGTTCCCGGTACAAAAGTTTCAAAGCGGATTCTATAAAGAGGAAACCACCCATTATGAATAAAGCAAGTGCCGCACATAAAAACAGAATTGACGTGACCCGGTGAAATCCAAAAGGATAATGTTTTGTTGGCTTGCGCCAGCACACATAACTGCTGAACAGAAAACAAATGGGTGGTATCAGGCTCAGGCAATCTTCAATCCAGGCCGTTTTCATGGCCTGTGAAGACCCCATAACAATGTACATCAAGTAAATAACACTGACGAGATAGGCCAGAGAGATATACTCAGACAGCCTTGCCTTTTTTAAAGCCTTGTCCTGCTCTTCAGAAAATTCATATTGCGGTGCGAGCCTCATAAACCGTGATTCTCAACCCCATCGTAGTAAGATGCCAAGAAGCTTTCCAGCTCTATAAGAAAAGCATTTTCCCCCCTTTGCAAAGCCAAAACATGATGGTCAATCTTATCTTCCCCTGTCTTGAGATAAGGCCGCGTAAGCCCGACTTGTTTATGGCGCGGACTGTCTGCCGTCAACCAACCTGCTACTAGATCAAGCTCATTATTTTTTAATTTCTTTATGGCAACCGCCTCCGGGTAAATATGCCATTCGGGGGCACCTCCAAGTGTTTTTGAAAATGCCTCTACAAGTTTGACCTCGCTCCCACGCATTTTGCCATCCTCCTCATATATCCAAGGGTTGTGCTCTATGACACCCACCTTCAATATTCCGGATTTCCTGATTTTTTGAAGGCTGTTTTCAACATCTTTGGGATAGTTATCGCAGCCCATAACCAGCGCGCATAAAACCATACCAAAAATAAAGCGCTTCATTTGTTACCCTTCCATAAAATCACTGACCGGGCTTAGCGTTTTCAGATCTTTCTTATCATTTGTATAAGGAATAACACTCAAGCGCCCATCTGTTTCCAATATAACGGCCTTTACCTGTGCCGGATCAGACATACCGTTATTGCGCATGGAGGCAAGAACTTCAACCTCTGTAATGCGTTCCTGACATAAATTGTCTTTCTGATAGCTGCCCTCATAAAACAAAACAGTGGGTTTAGACTTTATGATCTCCTGAAATACATCAGAACGCACCTCCAGCCAGGCAATAATATACTGAACAAGGATAATAATCCCCAATGCCGCCATGCCTTCGACAATTGTGACATCCTTACTGATTATGGTGGTGGCAAGGGTTGATCCCATCGTTACAGTCATCACAAAATCAAAGGCATTCATCTTTGACAGTGTTCTTTTACCCGACAGCCGCAGGAAAAAGACGAGTCCGATGAAACAGATCGTCCCCTTCGTTAAAACCACGACAACGCTGTTAAAATCCTCAAACCACATAAGCCACCTGTTTTACTACCCCCCTATGATTGTGCCTCCGTTGGGATGTATCACCTGTCCAGTGATATAGCTTGCATCATCACAGGCCAGAAAGATAAAGGCCGGTGCAACCTCATCAGGTTGGCCGGGACGCCCCATCGGGGAACCCTGCCCAAACTCCTTAACCTGTTCGGCCTCAAAAGACGCCGGTATGAGAGGAGTCCAGATCGGCCCGGGGGCGACTGCGTTAACACGTATGCCTTTATCAATCAGATTGCCTGATAAAGACCGTGTTAGGCCGACTATGGCCCCTTTGGTTGCCGCATAATCCATTAAAACCTCTTTACCGCGATAAGCAACAATGGAGGCTGTGTTCACAATAGAGTCACCTTTTTTCAGATGCTTAAGAGCCGCCTGAGTTAAAAAGAAAAGCCCAAAAATATTGGTGTCAAAAGTGCGGCGCAGCTGGTCTTCGCTGATGTCTTCAAGGCTTTCCTGAATATGCTGTTCGGCGGCATTATTTATCAATATATTCAACCCGCCAAATTCCTTAACGGTTTTTTCAACCGCCTCAGCACAAAATGCCTTGCTGGCAATATCGCCTTTAATGGGAAGAGCCTTACGCCCCTCTTTTTCTATATATTCGGCGGTTATGGCCGCATCCTCATCTTCGTCCAGATAAATAAAAGCAACATCCGCACCTTCCTTAGCACATCCTATGCTTACAGCACGACCTATTCCGCTGTCCCCACCGCTGACAAGGACTTTTTTGCCCTTCAGTTTTCCAGCGGCCTTATATTCTTTCATGAAAGAGTCCGGCTTCGGCGTCATTTCTGTTTCGTCACCTGGCTGGTGGTTTTGATGTTGTGCAGGTTGGCTGTTCATATCTACTCCTTTTTGTCTTCTGATTTTGTCTTTTTTTCTTGGTGGTAAACTTCGCTTTCATGAAATAAGGGCCCTCTTAAGCGGCCAAACAGGATTAAGGTAACCGCTAGAACGAGAAAGCCGAGTATGGCTAGCCCATACAGACCAAACCCCAACATCAAGCCCATCGCTCCAGCACTCCAGATACTGGCCCCAGTGGCCGAGCCTAAAATATTTTGTCCTTCTCCTTTGATAATTGCCCCGGCACCTAGAAAACCGATACCAACCAAAACACCTTCGACAAGCCTTAAAATATCCATTTCCAATAAATTAGATGACCCCTGATAAATAAAATAAAGTTCATTGCCCATTATCGCGAGTAGGCAGGTTGTGGTGGCCACAATCATATAGACACGAAAATCAATAGGTTTATTTTTAATACTGCGGTCATAGCCAAGACAAAAACCAAACAGCATGGCCAACACCACCCTGAACAGAGCGTCCAACCAACCCAGACTTTGTAAATCCAGTGTAAAGTCCATGTCTTTCCCCCTAAAAAAACTGTGCCGGTGTATTGCTACACCGGCATTCAGTTTGTTGAGTACTGTTACGCTGCCTGTTCCATGGCACTATCTTCAATGCCATCACACACGCTTGTCAGTTTCTCATCTGTTGCTTTTTCCTGCTCCAGAATTTCATGGAGTAGGTCTGCGGCCTCAGTAAATCCGAGCTTCTTGGCCATATTGCACAATGCACCATAAGAGGCGATTTCATAGTGCTCAACCTTTTGCGCAGCTGCGATCAGAGCAGAATCAAGAACAGCACCTTTTTCGGCCTCTTCCATCAATTCTTCACCCTCTTCAAGAAGGCCTTCAATAGCTTCACATTCTTCTCTGGCTTGCTCGAGACCTGTTAGTTCAAAAACTTTTTCAAGCTTTTTAATCTGGTCTTTTGTTTCTTCCAGATGTTGTTCAAAGCCGGCTCTTAAATCTTCATTTGTGGCCTTTCCAACCATTTTTGGCAGGGCTTTTGTGATTTTATTTTCTGCAAAATACATATCCTGCAAAAGATGTTCAAATAGATTTTCCAAACTGGATAACGTCATTTCTATCTCCTTTTTTATGAGTTTCAAACACAGATCAAACAAAACAGGAATGAATACGTTCCAGAAATTCTTTGTTTATAATTTCTTTAAAAGCCCCCATTCTTAAAAAAGGAACTTATTATAAAAAAAATGGTTTGAGGCTTCTAAGCAATTCTAAAATCTGTATAATTTTTAAATGACATCCTTACCCTCTTCATCTGATAATGACCTGCCTGATACTTTTTACAAAGAAGGGCGAAATTGCTGGCAAAAAGGCCGTGCCGATAAGGCCGCCATATTAATTGATTGCGCGGCTTATTATCGTGCCCTTTATCACGCCTTAAGCAATGCAGAGCATTCTGTATTCATTCTTGGGTGGGATATTGACGGGCGCATAGAATTGTTGCGCGGCAAAGAGGCAGAGGGTCTTGAAGTTCCACCACGCCTGTTTGACCTTATCCGTTGGAAAGCAGAAGAAAACCCTGATCTAAAAATTTATCTCAATCGGTGGAATTACTCGATTTTCTACATGAAAGAACGTGACCCGTTTTCCGGATTGAAATGGGATTGGCAGTTTCCGGACAATGTTTATTTCTGTTCGGATTACAAAGTCCCCTTCTTAGGATGCCATCATCAAAAAATAATAACCGTTGATGACAAAATTGCTTTCTGCGGCGGTATGGATATCGCACTTGGTCGCTGGGACAAACGCCAGCATCATGTTCATATGCCTGAGCGAACAGATCCACCCGGCGCGTTCCAGCCATCTGGTCAGCACGATTATAATCCTTACCATGATATACAAATGGTGCTGGCTGGCAAAGATATGCGCATTTTCTCAGAACTGGTCAGACAACGCTGGAAAAGAGGGTCAGGCTACGATGCCATACCTATCCGTGAAAAAGGTGAACATGAAAGCGCCAGTCTTCCTAAAGCGGTGAAGAAAGATTTTTCCGATATTGAATTTGCCGTTTCCCGGACGATGCCAAAGACACATAAAACAGAGCGCGTTCAGGAAATCCTGCAGGGCTATATAGACGAAATCAGCCGGGCAGAAAAATTTATCTATATCGAAAACCAGTACGCGACGTGTGAAGATATTGCCCGCGCCCTGAATAAAAGGCTAAAGGAAAAACCCGATTTACATGTTTTGGTTGTTAGCTGCCATAAACCCCGCGGTATCATTGAGCGTAAGGCCATGTGGACAGGACGGGTTAAATTTACAGATATTGCCGGAAAAGACGTTCCTGCCTCACGATTTGCAATTACCTATCCCATATGTGGCGAAAACGGAGATACAACTACAATTCATATTCATTCGAAAATCATGATTGTGGATGACAAAATCCTTCGCGTTGGATCGACCAACCTGAACAGACGCTCAATGGGATTTGATACCGAATGTGATGTCAGTTTGAAAGCCAATAACAAAGCTACTCGTTCTCGTATCGCGGATATCAGATCCGACCTGATACGGGAGCATACGGGACGTGAGATCGAGGATATTGAAAAGATCATAAACGGTGGAGAATCTCTGGATATCTTGCTGGAACATCAGGAGCACAGTCGCCAGCATCTGAACCGCGCAAATGATGAAGAGTTCCGCCATGAAAAATTTGCACATTTTGCACAGAAAATCGGAGACACGGCTACTCCCCCTATAATTTCCAACTTTCCGGCAAAACAGGTAATTTTTACAGCAGTAATATTGGGTCTTTTGGTATTTGCGCTGTGGTCCTTATTTGGTCCGACAATAGCCGAGCTGTTTAATAAAGACAAATTAACCGCTCTCGTTGAAAGTGCAAAAGGTTCGGTATGGGGGCCTTTCATGATCATAGGCATATATGTTTTAAGTGGCATTGTGTTTTTCCCCATTATGGCACTCAATCTTATTACAGCTATTGTTTTTGGACCTTTATGGGGTTTGATTTACGGACTGCTGGGATCATTAGCGAGCGCGGCATTCAGCTACGGCATCGGTCGCGTGATTGGACAAAAGACAGTCAATTTTTTCCACTCGGCAACAGAGAAAGTGCGGCAATATGCAGATAGAGGCGGCATTCTTGGCATGACACTTATACGTATGGTTCCCATTGCGCCTTATACACTGGTAAATTTGGCTTTTGGAATTACAGGAGTCAGCTTTCTAAGCTATATGATCTCAACTGGCTTTGGTCTTCTGCCCGGCATATTTGCAAAAGCCATGTTGGGTGGAGCAATTGGGGAGTTATTTGAAAACCCAGAGCCCAAAGTGATTTTTTATACCGTCGCCAGCATTCTACTTTGGATTGGTATCATCTGGGCCACACATCGTTTTTACAACCACTATAAGCATAAAATTAAGTCATGAATGTATTACGCATACTCTGCTTTAACATTCATGGTGGTTTTGACATGAAAGGCCATCGCGACCTTGCCCGCGTAAATGACCTCATGGACAGTCTGGATATCGATATCGGTGTCTTCCAGGAAATGGAAACACGCCCGTTCAGAGGTGGCACGGCAAATGATATTGATATATTGGCGGGAAAGGACCGCTCTTATCACTTACCCGGCCCGACCCTGAAGGAGGGCAAAGGCTGGTACGGAAACCTTCTGGTCAGTAGATATCCTATCACGCGCGCGATTGTCCACGATCTGGAAACAAAGCCCTCACTGGAACCGCGTAATGCTGTGGACGCTTTAATAGAAACACCTCACGGCAATTTCCGCATTATCGGCACGCATCTGTCACTTTCCCCTTTTGAGAGATGGTCGGAAGTTCGAAATCTGATCGCATTAATGGAAGATGTGGAGAGCGAAGCCGAGCACCCGGTGCTTTTGATGGGGGACATGAATGAATGGCGGTGGCGAGCCAAATTACTGCGGCATCTAAACGAATTGATGCACCCTGCACCTTGCGGCAAAACCTTTCCCTCGAATTACCCGCTTCTGAGGCTTGATCGCGTCTGGTATGACGATGCATCCCTTGATATAAGCGCTCGCGTAATAAGAGATAAAGCCCCTTTGTCCGACCACCTGCCGATTTTAGTCGAAATTCGGCTTTAGGCTTTTGTAAAAACCCTATTTTCATACAAAAAGTTAAATTATAACTTGTGCTTAAGGCAAAATTTTATACACTTAGTCTATGGAAATCGACCTCAATCAGCAGAGCAAGAAAGAACAAAGCGGCACAGCCTATAATCTCGGGGACTTCAAAATTCTTGTGGTTGAGGATTCCCCCTTTATTGCCAATCTTTTAGGCTCATGTTTAATGGAAATGGGTGTGGGCAGCGTTATAAAGGCTGGAAATGTCCGCGACGCAAAAGACAAGATTTTGTCCAATAATGCAATGACATCCGGACAGAATATCGACATGATCATTCTGGACTGGCTTATGCCTGACGGTACAGGCGGAGATGTCCTTAAATGGATCAGAGGCCATAAAAATGCCAGCATCAAATTCGTGCCTGTTGTCATTTGCAGTGCTTATACAAGTACCGAGCTTGTTTATGAAAGCCGTGACCTTGGCGCGAATGAGGTTATGGTCAAACCTGTCTCGGCTGAAAAAATTACACAGCGCATGTTGCATATTATTGATCATCCGCGCCCCTATGTTCAGGCTCCGGATTTCGTGGGACCAGACAGGCGACGAAGAACTCTGCCTTTTGACGGGGAAGACAGAAGAAAAAATAAACCGGAGGTAATTTCAGAATCATGAGCAAATCAGACGTTAAAATCATTCACCGCAAAAACAAGCTTAAAGCCAAGGCGGGGGGCGAAGGCGGCAAAGGCGGATATATTGATCCCAGAGCAGTTGCGCGCGGTCAAGCCTCAATCGAGCAACAGGAAGAAAATTACGCCGATGAAGTGCAGATTATCCTGACAAAAATTGACAGTGCATGGGATGATTTAAAAAATGAGCAAGGTGATCCGAAGAAGGAAAAGCAGAATTTAAGCACGCTTCACAATTACGCAAATAACATCAAGGACATTGCCAAAACCTTTGATTATGAGCTCATGAGCTATTTCGGGGAATCCCTAAGGGATTTCTGCGAAAAGCTGAATGTTGCCAACCCCGTTCATCAGGTTATCGTAAAGGCACATATTGATGTGATGTGGGCCGCTTTTAAAACGAACATCAAGGGTGAAGGCAGCAGGGAAGCCGAAGAGCTGAAAATTATCCTTAATAAGGCCATTGAGAAGCACAGCAAGGCGTAATTTCAACGCTTTGCTATATAGCGTGAGTTTTCATTCGGGACTTCACCAACATAATCATCTTTCATAAAGGCCTCCTGCTCCCGCGGATTATCAGGATGAAGCCTGATAGCAATTTCTATTTTTGCAAGCGCGGCTGATAATGTCATATATAAAGGTACAACACCCTGTTCAATCATATTATGAACCGACTCATATGTTGCATTCAGCTCGGCATTAACAGGGCTTACAACAAAGACCGGGATTTTTTTCTTTCTCGCAGCCGGCATGATGGCATCTACAATCGGGTTATAGACGGTATTTCCTCCGTATGAATATAATATAACCGCACGTATATCACCATCTTCTACCTGACGCTTTACGATATCCGGTGATAATCCGAGATGTGACCTGACCAACAATGTATGCGCATATTCCCCGCTCCAGATTCTTGGCTCGAAAGGAAGACCTCTTTTAGTTTTCAGCCACGGCGCAAGCCGCACAGGGTAATCAAGCCGGTTATAACGAGCCACATATTTATGCAGAGGCGCATCAAATGCATTGGCCTGCGAGTCATCGACCTTCTCAGAGGACGTTCCCAAAACCGCCATATCTCCCATAACAACGATAACCTCTGCCATATCATTGTCATGAAGGGCTTCCAAGGTATAAAGTGCATTCTTTAGATTAGTTGCCGCATCGTTCAGTGGCTCCTGGATAGGCTTTTGTGCGCCTGTAAACACAACAGAAAATGGCAGGCCCTGCCCCATCATAATTGAAATAGCCGATGCTGAATATGTCATAGTATCCGTGCCATGCAGTACAAGGAAACCAGCAAAATCACATTTCAGATTTTTATATACCCAAGACATGATGATCGCCATGTCTTTGATATGCGTGTAATTCATCTGCGAGCTGTCTATGTGGAACGCATCAAAACCTTTGACAAGAAAATCCCCTGAGAGCCCTTCCCCACCAAAGCGAAGAATTTCTTCAAAGTTGAGATCGGGCACCCATTTTCCATCTCCCGTGATTTTCATAGATATTGTACCGCCTGTACCAATAGCTATTACCAGCTTGCGTGTTCCCGATTCCTGGGCGGTCACGGCTCTGATTTCCTTTAAAAATGACCGCACACTCTCAGCAGATACATGCTCAAGGTGCTCGAGATTATCAGCAGGATAAAGGTTCATCTTATTAATGACCACAAAACTTAATCATTATATCGGGGAGTGCGCACAGCATTTCCTGTATACTGCACGCTTTCAGTATTTTCGCTTACGCCTGCGGCAGGAGCAATATCTGTGACGTCTTCGGATTGTTCTTTGGGTGTTGCATGGACAACCTGAACATCATTAACGCGATATGTCGTTTGCAGGTTTCTTTCTTGTAAATAGGCAAGGAGACGGTCAAAAATCTGCGGACTGATATTATCAATTCTTTGTCCGATGACATTGGCCATTTCGCTTACACTTGCTGCATTTCCGGTTGGCGGCAAAGGATCCATCCCAATAGAGTTTAGAAGACGCCCATAGGCATTCTGATATTCCGCGTAGGCCATATGAAGCTGCGCGCGGTTAAGTGCCGCCTGCATGTCCATTTCCAGCGTTTGTGAGGGTGAAGGTTTGCTGTTATCGGAAACCACATTTCTCATCTTGCGTGAGACTGATGCCAACTGGCGGACAATGTCAAAACGCTCTTGCGCCAGATCCATGCGCAACCGTGCCATATTGACCTGACTCATAATGGCAACAACCAGCGCACGGCGTCTCATCTGAGTCAGCTTTTCTTTGTTTTTGGCCTGCTCTATTCTGACGGGCAGGGTAAATAAATTTATAAGATTACCGGTAATGGACATCGAAAACTCTGTCCAGTCATTGTTACGCAAGTAATCATTGCTATCATTGTTATAACCGAAGAAAGCGTTCAATCCGGGAAGTGCGCTTAATGTTGTTCTGCGAATATCGCGTGCGGCGACTCGCTGCATCAAAATATCTTCACGAATTTCAGGGCGTATCATAAGGGCGACTAACTCAAGCGATTCGGGATCAAGAGCCAACTCGGGGATAGTATTAGGGTTAAATATAGTCTCTTCATCAACGGCCAGAACATAATCTGCGCGCGGAGGTAAATTGATAAGAGAGGCCAATTCGATTTTGGCTGTAGAAAGCTGTGCCTTCAGGGATGTCAGGGAGTGCATTGTTTCAAGCAAACGCATTTGCTGTTGCGATGAAACGAGCGAGGAATAATTGCTTTTATGCTCTTTATCCAGCTCGGAAACCATTGTTTTACCTTCAGCTATCAACTCCTCTATATGGTCATTCAAAATCTGTGCACTCGCGGCGCGCCAATAGGCAGAACGCACATCCTGAATAATATTATGAACGACTTTCCTGCGGCGCTCCTCTGCTATTCTTACTTTATCAGAGGCCGTATTTGAGTCGATAATGGCAAGACCTGCATCAAGTACATCGTAACCTAGTGTCAGGGAAGCTGTAGTGCGCTCATCCTCCTGAAAAATGGATGGCGGAACAGTTTGAACGCCACTATCTGCGGAGCGTGCCGATATGACGTTATCTTCATCGCGTTTAATGTATTTGCCTTGCGCATCCAAGGAGGGCAAAACTTCAAGCAAGGCTATATCCACCTCACCTTTTGCAATCATGGCATCCATGACAGAAACGCGGTGGTCAAGGTTATAAAGAATACCCCTCGCCATAGCCTCGGAGAGGGTTAAAGGCTTGTCCAGTGCTTCCTGATCCGCAAAAACTGATTTTAAGTCTTCATCAAGAACATCAACCTGTTCATCCACGCTCAACGGCTCACTTTGTTGTGAGCAGGCACCCAGAATCAAGGATGACCCCAAAAGCAATGTAAGCAGTAGCTGACGCATCAGGTTATTTAATTTCATTTGTTTGTTGGCGCATAATTCGGACGAATCATGACAAGAGTTGTGGATAATTCTGACATGACTTTTAGATTCTGTAAAGCTTTGCCTTCTGGTCAAAGCCACCGTTTCGTACTATTATGATTAAATACAATACCCTAAGGAGGTAATATTATGAAATTCAGAATCGCTCTTCTCACTGTTTTTTTTACACTAACAACTGGTTTAAACGCTTCTTTTGCCCAAGAAAATCTTGTTGAAGGTTTTTGGCTGACGCAAAATGAACGATCTGTTGTAGAAACCTTTAAATGTAACGAAGGCTTATGCGGGAAGATTCACTGGATCATAGAAGGCGGAATGACAAGTGACTCAGAAAACCCGGACGTAAGTTTGAGAAACCGCCCCCTCTGCAATCTCGGCATCCTCTGGGGTTTTTCGCAAAACCCGAATAATCCTAATGTATGGGAAGGCGGCAAAATATACAAAGCTGATGATGGTGACACATACAGCGCCACGCTTTCTGTAAAAGATGCTAACACATTATTCGTACGCGGATATGTAGGTCTGCCCATATTTGGTAAAAGCCAGACATGGACACGCGTAAGCCCTGCAAACTACCCTGCTTGCGGAGTATAAGGCTTAAACCCCTTCAAAAACATGCGAGGCAGTTTTGGATTCACCAGCCCAGATACTGCTTTGCATATTTTTTTCCTCGCTAAATGTTACCCATGTTCCATTAACATCAGAAATTATAAAATAAGGCCGCCCAGTTTTTGCGGTCGTAATTTCTTTTATAATCTGAACGCCTTCCATATAAAGACGCTCATAAGCGTAATTTATATCGGGCACACAAATCTTAATAACCATACCTTTAAAGACTTCTACCTGCGGCAAGGCTACGGATATTTCAGAATTTAGCCTAGACACGCCCAGCTGAGCGCAGTCATCGCCCTTATTTTTTAGATAGGCGAAATCATCCGTTTCCATTTCAACGTGGAAACCAAGAAAGTCTTCATAAAAATTTATTGTTTCTTCGAATTTACTTGTAACGATAATCGGGTAAAAACTGCCCATAATACACTCCTCTAAAAATATCACTTGGATATAAATCCTTATGCTATATACTGACAATGTGTCAGTAGTTAAATATTACAACACTTACTGACACTCTGTCAATAAAAACACACACCTTAAAATTGCATATCTGGTATGAGTAAAAATACAGGGCCAAATAAGAAAAACCTTGAACAGACGAGAAAGCTATTCCTGAAAATAGCTAAAAAAGAATTTATTACATACGGGTATGCTGATTCATCTACAAACCGGATAGTTGAAGCTAGCGGCATGGCACGCGGGTCACTTTACTATCACTTTAAGGACAAAAGGCATTTATTTTTTGCTGTCTACACCCAGATGTTGGCAGATATGGATAAAAGGATTCGCAAAAAAATGGAGGACGTAGAAGACCCATGGCAGGCCATAAAACTCGGTTGTAACCTCTTCCTGAAAGAGTGTAAAAATCAAAATACACGCAAACTACTGATTGAGGGCCTTACGGCCATACCATATAATGAAAGACTGGCAATCCACTCCAAGACCCTCCTGAAAACATTTGAGGAATATCTGGGTCCATCCATGAAAAATGGTCAGTTCAAAGGCCAGGATCCTCTTATCGTCACTATTATGATATATGGCATGATGTCGGAACTTGGCCGCAGCTTCGAATTGGTTGAGAAACCCGAGCAATACTTAAAACAGATAACGGACAGCCTTAACCGCACTCTTGATAAGATAGCTGCCTAAAACACCCCCTTGTGATTTTTGCACAAGATGAGTATTTTAGCAGACGATATGACCGGAATTTACAGCCCATCACATGATTTCCCCGAAGAATTAAAAAGCAGCGTCATTGCAATAGGCAATTTTGATGGCGTTCACAAAGGCCACTGCGCCCTCTTAAAAAAAGCCAGGGAAATTGCGGACAAACAGAATTGCGCTGCTGGAGTTCTTACATTTGAACCCCACCCTCGTTCAGTTTTTCAGGCTCCATCAGAGCCATTCAGAATTACACCTTTAAATGTAAAGCGTGACAGAATAAAACACGAAACCATAGACTTCTTGTATGAGCTTGACTTCACCCGCAAAACCGCACAGTCATCAGCACAGGATTTTATTTCCAATGTTTTGATAGATACACTTGGCACATTCCATGTCGTTATTGGATATGATTTTCATTTCGGAAAAGGCCGTGAAGGAAATGCGGAAACTTTGAAACAAGCAGGTTTGGAAGTTAGCACAATTTCACCTGTTCAAAATGAAAACGGCCAAAACTATTCTGCCAGCACCATCCGCTCTTACCTGAGGCGCGGTATGATTGATGAGGCCAATGATATGTTGGGGTGGAAGTGGCATATTGAAGGTGAAGTTATTCACGGCGACAAGCGAGGGCGCGAGCTTGGTTACCCAACCGCCAACATCCTTCTTGCGGACACGTTGCACCCTTCTTTCGGAATATACGCCACCCTCGTTCAGATTGAGGGCGATGACAAATGGCTTCCTGCTGCTACAAATATCGGCATACGTCCCATGTTTGAAACTCCGAAAGCTCTTGTAGAGGCACATCTTTTGGATTTTGAAGGTGATTTATACGGGAAGACACTCAAAGTGAAACCTGTCCAGAAAATCAGGGACGAAGCAAGGTTTGACAGCCTTGATGACCTCGTTCGCCAAATGGATATGGATTGCCGTAAAGCACGAGAGCTTTTGGCTTGATTTTTAAAGGATAAAGCCCCTATAACTTTATTTATGAAATATCATGGTCACATTATCCGAATTATGGTCCCGTCTCTTCTTTAAGAGCCGGGTTATCTATCTTGTATCGCTAAAAATTCAATCAGACTGAATAAACATTACCAAAGAGATTAAAACGTGACTGAACAACAAACAAAAAACGCCGACTTTTACAAAGAAACCGTATTTCTTCCAAAAACAGATTTCCCTATGCGCGGGGGCTTGCCGCAAAAAGAGCCGGAAATCATGAAAGAATGGCAGGAGATGGAGCTCTATAAAAAGCTACGTGAAACTTCTGCAAACCGCGAAAAGTTTATTTTGCACGATGGCCCGCCTTACGCAAACGGCCACATCCATATGGGGCATGCCTTAAATAAAATTCTGAAAGATGTTGTTATTAAAACCATGCAAATGCGTGGCTTTGATGCACCTTATGTTCCAGGTTGGGACTGTCACGGATTGCCGATCGAATGGAAGATCGAGGAAAAATACCGTGAAGCAGGACAGGATAAGGACGAAGTTGATCCGCTCAAATTCCGTGAAGAGTGTCGCCAGTTCGCCAAGAAATGGGTGGATATCCAGTCAGAGGAATTCCAACGCCTTGGCGTATCGGGTGACTGGGACAATCCATATTTAACAATGACCAATCGTGCAGAGAGCCTGATCACTGGTGAAATTCATAAATTTCTTATGAATGGTGGTCTCTATAAAGGTGTTAAGCCCGTTATGTGGTCGGTTGTCGAGCAAACGGCTTTGGCCGAGGCCGAGGTCGAATATAAAGAGCATAAATCTGTTACAATCTGGATTAAGTTCCCTGTCATCAACACGAATAATCAATCCATCAAAGATGCTTCCGTTGTCATTTGGACAACAACACCTTGGACTATGCCATCCAACCGCGCCATTGCCTTTGGCGAAGATATCGAATACGCGGTCTACACAGTCAATGAAGTGAAAGAAGGCAGCAAAGCCAAGATCGGCGACAAAATTGTACTCGCTACAACTTTGGCAGAAGATGTTAAAGACAAAGCCAAGATCGGTGATTGGACAGCGTCTGATACTTTTGACGGCAAGTCTTTAGAAGGCACAGTTTGCGCGCACCCGTTCCGTGGACAGGGATATGATTTTGATGTTCCTGTTCTGCCCGGAGAGTTTGTTACAGATGATGCGGGTACTGGTTTTGTCCATATCGCACCTGGACATGGTGCAGATGATTACGCGCTTGGTAAGAAATATGGCGTTGAAGTCACAGACAATGTTACAGATGACGGGAAATACCGTGAACACGTACCCCTGTTTGCCGGATTGGAAGTTTACACCCAAAAAGGCGAACTTGGCGGTGGTAATTTTGCTGTTTTAAAAGCAATGGATGAGACTGGCGCGCTGTTAGCCAAAGGCTCTCTTCGACATGAATACCCCCATTCATGGCGCTCCAAGGCTCCTTTGATTTTCCGTACAACCCCACAATGGTTTATTGCCATGGAAAACGAGTTGGAATTACGTAAGAAAGCCTTAAAAGCCATTGAAGAAACAAAATGGGTTCCCGCCAAAGGCGAAGCACGCATTACCTCAATGGTTTCTGGGCGGCCTGACTGGTGCATTTCACGCCAGCGCGCCTGGGGCGTGCCTATTGCTCTATTTGTGAACAAGAAAACAGGCGAGCCTTTAAAAGACGAGACTGTTTTGAAGCGTATCACTGACATTTTTGAAGAAGAAGGCTCCGATGCCTGGTTTTCAAGGCCTCCGCAAGACTTCCTTGGAGAAGATTACAGCGCGGATGAATACGAGCAAGTCTTCGATATAGCAGATGTTTGGTTTGAGTCCGGCTCAACACATCGTTTTGTAGTTGATGACCGCGAAGAACTTAACCAAAAATCCGACCTTTATCTGGAAGGGTCAGACCAACATCGCGGCTGGTTCCAGTCTTCCCTTCTTGAGTCTTGCGGCACCAAAGGCCATGCACCTTTCGAGGCTGTTTTGACGCATGGATTTGTATTGGATGAAAACGGCTATAAAATGTCAAAATCAGACGGAAATGTTGTTGACCCCAAAGATGTCATGGATGAATACGGAGCAGATATCTTAAGGCTTTGGGCCCTATTATCCGATTATCAGGAAGATATCCGCATCTCAAAAGATTCCATTAAATTATCCGGTGATATTTATCGCCGCTTGCGCAACACTTTCCGCTTTCTTCTTGGCGCACTTGAAGGCTTCACCGTCGAAGAAATGCTGGATGAGAGTAAATATGCAGAAATGCCCGAGCTTGAAAGGCTGGTCCTGCACCGGCTGCATGACATTGATAAAAAAGTGGTTG
The DNA here is from genome assembly GCA_002695035.1 of Micavibrio sp. Taxonomy (GTDB): domain Bacteria; phylum Pseudomonadota; class Alphaproteobacteria; order Micavibrionales; family Micavibrionaceae; genus UBA2137. Next base: position 28,431 of record NZNU01000072.1, read on the forward strand.
AGCTATCCTCCAATTATCAATTCGGAAAATTGATGCACACCCTTCATAACTTCTGTAATGCCGATTTGTCAGCGTTGTTCTTTGATATCAGGAAAGACCGCCTTTATTGCGACCGACCCGATTCTTTTGAACGCCGCGCCACACGCACGGTCATGGCGCGTGTTTTCGAATGTTTGGTCACATGGCTGGCTCCCGTTTTGTCATTTACGTGTGAAGAAGCCTGGAAATATCGCCCGGAAGGTATTTACGACAATGCAAAAAGTATTCATCTCAAAACTTTCCCTGACATCCCCGACAGTTGGATGGATCCGGAACTTGCCAAGAAATGGGCTCTCATTTCACAAGCGCGCGATGTTGTATTGGGCGCATTAGAGCCGAAACGGGCAGCTAAGGAAATTGGGTCGTCTCTCGAGGCCGCTCCTATCATCTATGTAAGTGGTGAATATGCCGATGCCCTAAAGGGACAGGACATGGCCGAGATATGTATTACCTCACAAGCCAGCATTATGGATGTTGATGCACCTGATGGGTGTTTCACATTGAATGATGTTCAAGGCGTTGCTGTTGAATTTGCACTCGCCAAAGGTGATAAATGCCAGCGCTGTTGGAAAATATTACCCGAGGTGGGGGATGATCCCGAATATCCGGAACTATCACTACGTGATGCGGATGCCGTACGTTGGTATCTGGAAAAAAGAAAAGCTGCCTGAGAAAAATATGAAACTAAAAGCTCTTTCCCTTGTTATCTTTGTATATGTCCTATTCATGTTCGACCAAATAACGAAATGGTTGATTATAGAAAGGTTGTTCAAAGAAGACGGGCAGAACTTTATCAGCTGGCTCTTAAATATGAAGCAAGGCAGACTTGATTTTCATCTTCAGGAAATCAATCCGTTTTTTAATCTGGTGATGGTGTGGAACAAGGGTGTTTCATTTGGCATGTTTGCAAATGATGCGAAAATGTCTGTGATATTGCTCTCGGTTTTTGCCTGCCTTATGGCTCTCGTCTTTGCCGTCTGGTTTATGAGAACAACTTCTGACCTCGTAAAACTGTCCTCAATATTAATTATATCAGGTGCGTTAGGTAATGTTTGGGACAGACTCCGCTTTGGAGCTGTGGCAGATTTTCTGGATTTCCACGCCTTTGGCTGGCATTATCCCGCCTTTAATGTTGCAGATTCCTGTATAGTTATAGGGGTTGGCATATTGCTGTTTAAGAGTATATTCTTAGATGGAAAAAACGATAAGATATCTTCTACGGAGTAACTTAAATGATTAACAGACTGAGTGCAGTTTCTCTTTCACTATTACTTACATGCGGCTTAACTGCTTGCAGTGGAGCCAAAGAAAAGCTTGGATTAACGCGCTCAACGCCTGATGAATTTGCCGTCATAAAGCGTGCTCCTCTGGTCATTCCTTCCAATCTGGTACAGCTGCCTGTTCCTCAGCCCGGCGCACCGCGCCCGCAGGAAAAAACATCACAGGAAATGGCTGCAGAGGCTCTGTTCGGTCCCGAAATGCCTGAAGAGGTTGTGGCGGAGGACGGAACAGTTGTCAGACAGATGCCTTCATCATCGCGAACCGCCATCCCAACCAGCACAACAATGACCGAATCTGAGGCCGTGCTTTTGCAACAGACAGGTGCGACACAAACCAATCCGCAAATACGTCAGGTTGTCGACAGCGAAGCCGAAGAAACCACATATGAAGAACAAGCTGTTATCGACAAAATCCTGAACCGCAAGATTGAAGCACAAGGCAGTGTCATTGACCCACAAGCAGAAGCCCAGCGTCTCAAAGCCAATCAGGCCGCCGGACGTCCTTTAAATGCGGGTGATGTGCGCACTGTTGGTGATGACGGCGAATAATCCTTACTTTTAACCTTCTTTTTTTCTGCCAGAGTGCTAGGTTATTTTGGCAATGCTAAAACATATACTCGCAACAGTTTTTCTTATTCTGGTCTTTTGTGTCCCCGCACAGGCCAAGGTTTTTAATGCCCAATCAACAATGCTTGATAACGGATTAGAAGTGGTGGTTATTCCCAACCACCGCGCACCGATTGTTTATCATATGCTGTGGTACAAAGTCGGGTCCTCGCAGGAACTCTCGGGCGAATCCGGATCTGCGCACTTTTTGGAACACCTTCTTTTTAAAGGTACAGAAAATCAGGAACCGGGAGAATTTTCAAGAATAGTGCGAAGACTTGGTGGCGAGGACAATGCCTTTACCTCCTACGATTACACAGCCTATCATCAGATGATTGCCAAAGAACATTTGCGCCGGATGATGGAGCTGGAATCCGACCGCATGCGTAATGCAAATGCCCCCGAAAAAGACGTTTTATCTGAACGTGAGGTTGTTTTAGAAGAACGCCGCCAGCGCACTGACAACAACCCTCAGGCTAAATTTTTTGAGCAATTACGCAGTTACCTATTCCCCGGGCACCCCTATGGTAAACCTGTTATCGGCTGGATGGATGAAGTGTCAGGGTTGGAACGCGATCAGGCTTTGGCTTTTTATAATGAGTGGTATACACCCTCAAACGCTATTCTCGTAATATCGGGGGATGTAACTCTGGAAGAAATTCTAACGGACATAAAAGAGACTTATGGGCAGGTAAAAGGGGATCCTGCGCCAGAAAAAACATATCCTGTTATTCCCGATTTTAAAAACGACGTTCGCCTCGAAGCATCAGATCCGCAGGTAAAAGAGCGTCTATTCGCCAAGGGATATCGTGCTCCGGTGTACACCAAGGATAAAACAGCCTCACTCGCCATGAGCCTTTTGGATGATATTTTAGGTGGAGGACCCAGCGCACGCCTATACAAAGCCATAGTCATCGAACAAAAAAAAGCTGTCTCTGCCTCCTTTAGTTACAACGCCGATTACCGTGATATCGGCTCCGCTTGGTTCACTGCCATTCCTACGGAAGATACCAGCTTTAAAGCGTTGGAAAATGCATTTATTTCAGAAGTTGAAAGACTCGTTAAGAATGGTCTGGACGATGGAGAGCTTGCTCAATCAAAGGCGCGATTAACCAACGCAGCGATTTATGCCCGCGACTCTCTGGGTGGGCCCGCCAGAATTATTGGCGGCTCATTAGCTACAGGATCAACTTTGAATGATGTCGAAACCTGGCCGGAGCAAATCATGGCGATCACAGAAGAAGATATTATAGCTGCCGCTAAAAACTATCTGATGCCGGGTGAGGCCAACACTGTAACAGGAACCCTGATACCTGCCACCCCACCCTTGGAAGAAGCTGAAAAACTTGCAGACGATGCAGGAGAAAAAGAATGAGATATTTAGTCCCGGTCTTATGCCTGTTTCTATTCATAAGTCTGCCTTTTGCTGTTATAGCACAGGATAATGGCGCACAAATTCTGGATGTTCAGGAAGTCGTTTCCGATGGAGGGATCACAGCCTGGCTCGTTGAAGATCATACAGTCCCGGTCATTTCAATGCATTTTGCTTTCAAAGGCGCCGGATCAGCTTTAGAGCCTGATGAAAAGCAGGGGCTTGTCCAGCTTCTATCAAATACGATGGATGAGGGCGCAGCCGATCTGGACTCACAGACCTTTCAGAAAACATTGGCAGATAATTCGATATCTCTATCCTTTTCCGGTGGGCGCGACAATTTTGGTGGATCTTTGAAAACACTGACCAAAAACAAAGATCTGGCCTTTGATCTTCTCTCTAAAGCACTTATCGAGCCGCGCTTTGACAACGAGCCTCTCGACCGAATGAAACAATCAAATCTAAGTCGTATTAAAACCAGCCTGACTGATCCTGACTGGATTGCAGCGCGTCTTCAGAACGATCTGGCCTTTGAGGGACACCCCTACGCACGCAACAGCGGAGGAACATTATCTTCGCTTCCAAAAATCACGGCAGAGGATTTGCGAAGCTTTGCAAAGAAAGAGTTCACGAAAGACCGTCTAATTGTATCCGTTGCAGGTGATATTTCACCGGAACAAGTCAAATCTATGTTGGATGAGATTTTTAGCGACCTTCCCGAAAAACCTGAAAAACCCTCCGAGACAAATGATATAGCTTTGAAAAACGGTAACGAAATTGCCTATTTCGGACTTGATGTTCCGCAATCTGCCGTACGGATTATATATGAAGGCATCCAGCGCGATGATCCGGATTATTATGCTTTTCAGGTTATGAACCAGATTTTCGGTGCAGGAGGCTTTGGTTCCAGATTAATGGAAGAGGTTCGTGAGAAGAAGGGCCTCACCTATGGCATATATTCCTCATTGCAACGGCTTAATCACGCACAGCTTATCGTGATAGGTGCATCTACACAGACAAAGACGGTGGACGAGCTTGTCTCCACGGTAGACCAGACAATACAGAACATGAAGCAAAATGGTGTAACTGAACAAGAACTTGAGGATGCAAAGAGTTATATTCTTGGTTCTCTGCCTCTTGGCCTGACCTCAACAGGCGCGATTTCTGCAACATTGCTTTCCCTCCAGGAAGAGGACTTACCCAAAGATTATCTCGATCAATTACGGGATAAAATAAGAAACATTACCCGGGAAGACGTTTCACAGATTGCCCAAAGATTACTAACCGATGACGACCGCTTAGTGATAATTGTTGGTGAAGAAAAACCGGCAAGTGCAACCCGTGAAATCACTGAACTGCCAAATGCCTTGTGAATAAAATAAGGAGCTTGAAGAATGCAAAGAAATGAATTGCCCGAATGGAAAATGTTGGAACAGCACGCGAAAACTTTCGAGTCCTTTTCTTTAAGAAAAGAGCTAAAGGGTCACAAAGCCAGACAAAAGAATATGCAGGTAGAAAGCGAGGGGTTGTTTTTCTCCTATGCCAGAAATGTGTTAAATAGCGATACTCTTTCCCTTTTATTGGATTTGGCAAATGCTTGTGAGCTTGAAAAATGGCAACATCGCCTTTTCTCGGGCGCACAAATTAATGAGAGCGAGGGTCGTTCCGTTTTGCATATGGCCTGTCGGGACAAACACGATGTCTCTTTTACAGTCGGTAAAGAAAATATATCCGAATTTGTAAAAGATAGCCTTAAAGCTATGGAAACATTCAGTACTGAATTAAGAAACCACAAATTAAGAGGATATACAGGAAAACCTTTTACAGATGTGGTTAATATAGGGATCGGAGGATCAGATTTAGGCCCTAAAATGGTATGCCACGCACTCAGGCATTTAAAGGACGGCCCGAACGTCCATTTTGTTTCCAATATTGATCCTGCCGATATCTCTGAAACTTTGAAAAACCTCAATCCCGAAACCACCTTCTTCCTGATTGCGTCCAAGACTTTTACAACACAAGAAACCATGGCCAATGCGCAGGCTGCAAAAGACTGGTTATTGAAAAAAGCACGTCTATCAGATGTTGGAAAGCATTTCGCAGCCCTTTCCACAAACAAGGATGCTGTGAAAGAGTTTGGTATCTCTAAAAACTTTATATTCCCTTTTAAAGACTGGGTTGGTGGCCGTTTCTCCCTGTGGTCCTCAATTGGGTTATCCATTTGTTGCGCTGTCGGTTTTGACAATTTCAATGAGCTTTTAAAAGGCGCTCACACCATGGACAGGCATTTTCAAACAGCGCCACATGAAAAAAATATTCCAATCCTTATGGCTCTAATAGGCGTATGGAACAGAAATTTTTTATCTATGAATTCCCTTGCCGTGCTCCCGTATTCCCAAAACCTGGAGTATCTCCCCCCTTTCTTGCAACAACTAGATATGGAGTCCAACGGCAAATCAATTGATCGTAACGGCAACAGAGTGTCTTACACAACCGGGCCTATTCTATTCGGACAGGCCGGCACAAATGGACAGCACGCCTTTTACCAGCACCTGCATCAGGGTACAGAAACCGTACCTTGTGACATCATCGTTTTAGGCAAATCGCCTTATGCACCTGAAAAACAGCATAAAATGCTCAATGCAAACGCATATGCACAAGCCGACGCTTTTTCCTATGGTCGCAATCTGGAAGAATCCAACGGCGACATTTCTAAACAGGTTGACGGCAACAAACCTGTTAACCTTATTCAGATGGAGGAACTGTCGCCCTTCCTCCTTGGCCAGCTTATTGCAGCTTATGAGCATAAGATTTTCGTGCAGGGCATCATCTGGAACTTGAACAGCTTCGATCAGCCCGGTGTAGAACTGGGTAAAATTCTGGCAAAAGAACTACTGGATAGCGGAAATTCAGACACTTATTCAAAGGTATAATTCTCGCAACGCCCTTCAAAATAAGTTATACTTTTCAGATTGCACTAAAAGCATCTACGGAAAGTATTTGTTTACTATCACTCTTTATACTTAAAAACCTAGACTATGAACGGGCCACAATACGAAAAACTCAACCAGAAAGATCTGGATGCCGTCCTTAAAAAACATGAAATGTTTAGAAAGGGACTGCGCGGGGGTATCCGTGCGAATTTGAAATTCAAGGACTTGTCCAATCTGGATTTCCGCGCCTTCAATCTTCAGGGCGCCGACTTCACAGGATCCATCCTTCGTGGGGCTAATCTCTCAGGCGGTGTTTATGAGGGCGTAAGTTTCTTTGCCTGCGATCTTCGTAATGCCAATTTGGAGCGCGCCGTTTTTAAACGCGCCGATTTCAGAGGCGCTTATGTGGCCGGTGCAAATTTAACAGGGGCAGACCTCGAATCGGCTGATATGCGTGAGGGCCGCATCATGGAAAGCGGTGAAGGCGGCACAATGTCACAAATGAATCTCGGCAAAGAGCGCAGTAAAGGCCGCACGAACTTTGCCGGTGCCAAGATGACTGAAACAAATCTTTCAGGATCTCGCGCCTCAGATGCCGATTTTTCAGAGGCCGACCTTACCGGTGTTATTATCAATGATGCGGATTTAAGAGGCGTCAATTTTACAGGCGCTAACCTTACCAATGCCGATTTTAGCGGCTGCGATCTTCGTAACGCCAATTTAAAAGAAAGTATAAATGAGGGCATCAAACTTACGGCCTCCGAAACGGATGGCGCCTCCTTTGATACGCGAAAAGACCAGAAGAAAATGGGTGATGTTCTGGAAGAACAAGGGACAACCATCAAAGACATGCTTGAAGGACACGCAAAATGGATTGCAAGCAAAGGTGACAGCGGGGACCAGTTAGATATCAGCAATATTGACATGAGGGAGACAAAAAGCCTTAAAGATTATCCGCTCACAGCCATACGCGCCATTGATGCCAATTTCGTAAAAATGGATTTGTCAGGATGTGATATGCAGTTTTGTCAATTTGACAAGTCCGACTTTCGCGACACCAATCTTTCAGACTCAGATCTTCGCGGTTCACGCTTTATAGAGGCACGCCTCAACCGTGCCAATCTGGAAAATGCCAATTTATCCCCTTTGAAATTCTCGACCCCTGACGGTGGATCTCGACTGGAACGTGTAAACTTATCCGGCGCCAACCTCAAATACGCCAATTTACGCGGTGCAAATCTAAGGGATTCTGTTCTCATGGGCACTGATTTATCCAATGCCGATTTGACAGGGGCAGATCTGACACGCGCCGATCTGACTGGTGCCAATATTGAAAACATTAATCTTAAAGACGCTGTCACGGACAAAGCTGTTTTCGATAAAACAGGTATTGCCAGCGGATAAGTCTAACATTTAATTTTATCAACACAGAACTCGCTCGCAACTGCGGCAAATATTTGCGTGAAGGGCTAAGCCGCTGTAGCATCTTTTCCCATGCGGATAAGACATCTTCCTGATAACCTCGTAAATCAGATTGCGGCCGGTGAAGTCATCGAGCGCCCTGCTGCTGCTGTAAAAGAGCTGGTTGAAAATGCTATTGATGCTGATGCACGCCGCATTGATATTGACATACGCGAAGGTGGAAAATCACTCATTTCAATACGTGATGATGGCATGGGTATGTCACCTGAGGATCTGGAAGCCTGTGTCGAGCGACACGCAACTTCAAAACTGCCCAATGAAGATCTTCTAAATTTAGATCATCTCGGCTTTCGCGGAGAAGCCCTACCTTCTGTTGGGGCGGTATCGCGGTTGACTATAACGTCTCGTGCGCGGGACGAGGAAGACGCTTGGGAACTAAAGGTCGACGGAGGCAACAAATACGCCTTAAAACCTGCGGCACATGCTGAGGGCACAACTGTTACTGTGCGCGATCTTTTCTATGCAACTCCTGCACGCTTAAAATTCCTGAAATCGGATCAGGCTGAGTACAGTGCCGTAAAGGATGTCGTAATTCGCCTTGCTTTGGCCTACCCTGACATTTCCTTCCGCCTTGCAAATAACGGTAACACGGTCCTGTCTGTAACGGCCGCCCACGGTCAATTATTTGAAAGACGGCTGGAGCGTATTGGCCAGCTTATCGGATCTGACTTTCCTGAGAATGCCCTGGAAATTAATGCTGAGCGCGAAGGCGTGCGTTTAACAGGGTTTGCGGGACTGCCTACATTGCACAGGGGAACCGCAAAACATCAGTATCTTTTTGTTAACGGCCGCCCCGTTAAGGATAAACTTTTGGGAGGCGCATTGAGGGCAGCTTATATGGATGTATTGGCACGTGACCGCTATCCAACCGCTGTTCTGTTTGTCGAACTGCCGAAAAAATATGTCGATGTAAATGTGCATCCCGCAAAAAC
>NZNU01000073.1 GCA_002695035.1 Micavibrio sp.
AAATTTCTAAAGCATCTCGATCGATTCCTAAGCCATGCCTTGTTAATCTGTTTGTTAACCAACCAGGAAATTGTGATGGATAAACTTTTGGGCACTCAATACTGATTGCCTTTTTTTGCAACCCCTTTACCCACTTGGCTTGCTTAATATCTTTTTCAAGTTTGCCTGCTACGAATACTAGTAATGTGTCTTCAGGAATATTCTCAATTAATTTAACAATTGCTTCAGAGCCTTGCTTACCAGGCCTCGAACTGGGTATTTGTATTTCTATATATTTTTTCCCTCCAAATAGAGACTGGCTTTTTAAACTATCATCTACTGCGCCCCATTTGAACTGACCTGAAACTGTGAAAGTTGCCTTATCGGTGTAATCATTTAATGCTGCTGCTTTTCTCAATTCATCGAGAGACTCGATGATGAGTAAATCTTCAGATCCTGAAAGGAAATAAATAGAATGGACCTTTTCTGAAAGATGATTGGTTAATTCGCTACTGTTGAGTTTCAAATATCGATCTCCTTGAGTTCGATTGCAGCATCATCTAGCAAAACAGGAATATCGTCTTCAATTGGATATAACAGTGTTTTACTAGAATTGATTAGAGCATTGGTCACTGTATCTTTTGCAACCGATCCATCTAGTTTTTTGATTGTTTTGCTTCCAATTGCTGTATTAATAACTTGAAGTTCTTTTGATGTCACAAAACTCAGTTTTTCTCTGAAAACTGGGCAACAAATAATGTCTAATAATTTTGGATCCATCTGTTAAGAATTATTTGGACTAGAGAAAAAACGAAATGTTTCTGGGACGGGATCGTAACCAGAATTGAATAAGGGATTACAACGACAAAGCCTAGTCAGTGACAGGGTAACTCCTCTTATCAAACCAAAACGATCCAAAGCTTCTAGTGCATACTGGGAGCAAGTCGGTTGGAAACGACAAGAAGGTTTAAAAAAAGGAGACAATAATTTTTGATAAGCACAAATAACCGATTTTGCCAATTGTTTTGGAGCAATCATAATAGTTAGCATCAATTTACTTCAGTTTTAATCTTTTGACTAACAACCATATTATTTGCGTCATTCTTGATTCTTTGCAACATTACATTTAACCCATTGTTCCGAGTGGGACTTAAGTGTTCATCTAGACCAATCATCGATATAAAAGATGGCTTGGTTTGAACAATATCAACAGGATCTTGCTCATTGTATATCCTCAGTAGCAGGGCTATTAGCCCAGAAACTATAGCAGAATCACTAATGGCCTGACAGATGAATAAATTGTCTTGCAACTTTGTTTTAAACCATACTTGGGATTGACAGCCAACAACTCTATGCTGATCGATTTTCCATTGATCTGGGAATGCAGGTAGTTGTTTTCCAAGATCGATGATATATTCATAACGGTCCATCCAGCCGTCAAAAATCTCAAACTCTTTAACAATTTCTAATTCAATTTCTTTAACTGATTTCAATGGTTATAACCTTAACTCTGTTCTAGTCCAAATACTTCCATCGCGTCCCATCATCTCTATCTTCAATAATAACCCCCAAACCAAGTAATCTGTCTCTAATTTCATCTGCTTCGACAAAATTATCAGATGATCTGGCTACCTCTCTTTGTTTGATTAATGTTTCAATCTCCTCAGGAGTCAGAGAGTCCTTATAGCTGGTTTTAAACCATTCATCTGGATTTGCTTGCAACAATCCCATTAATTTTGCAGATGACTTTAAGCTTGCGGACAAAGAGGTTACTTCCCCTTTATCCTTCGTGCTATTGATGGTTCTAGCCATATTAAAAAGTTCAGCCAAAGCCTTGGGGGTATTGAGATCGTCACTGAGTGCCTCTATTACTTTTCCAGACGGCTCGCCTTCTTCAATTTGATCAGTAACAGACCTGAGTGCCCCATACAATCGATCCAATTTCTTCTTAGATTCGTTCAGTACATCATCGCCCCAATTAATTGGCTGTCTATAGTGTGTAGTGATAAGCGCCAGTCGAATCACTTCACCGGGAGTGTTCTCAAGAAGTTTTCTCACCAAGAGAATATTACCCTCTGATTTTGACATTTTTGCATCTTTAAAATTGACTAAACCGTGATGAATCCAGTAGTTACAAAATTTTCTCCCATTGTGCGCACAGGTACTCTGTGCCATTTCATTCTCATGGTGTGGAAAAATTAAATCACCTCCTCCTCCGTGAATATCTATACTTTTCCCTAGGTAACTCTCTACCATAGAGGAACACTCTAAATGCCAACCAGGTCTCCCAATGCCCCAAGGGCTATCCCATCCTGGCAAATCTGTTGTAGAAGGTTTCCAAAGAACAAAATCGTTCTGATTTTCTTTGTAAGTAGCAATTTCCACTCTTGAATTTGCAATCATGTCTTCTTGTTGTCGATTAGACAACTGGCCATAACCAGAAAATGAGTCAATACTGAATAACACGTGCCCTTCACTTTCATAGGCAAATCCACCTTGTAAAAGCTTTTCAATCATTCCAATCATCTGAGGAATATGATCTGTAGCCTTAGGCTCAATATCTGGTTCTGTAACGCCTAGAGCTTGTATATCTTCATGGTAAATTTTTGTATAACGTTCTGTAATAGTTTTGATGTCTGCACTCTCTTCTTTTGCAGCCTGATAAATTTTGTCGTCAAGATCGGTAATATTTCGAACGTAGGTTAACTCGTAATCTAACCTCAGCAAGTTTGCCAAAACATCAAAAATAACAGGGCCTCTAGCATTGCCGATATGAGGACAACTATAGACAGTGGGTCCGCAAACATACATGGAAACACGGCCGGGATCAAGCGGGCTAAATTCCTCCTTGTTACCGGATAAAGTATTGTATAGTTTTATTGCCATAAAATAGTTTAATTGCTCTTTCCATAGTTATAATACCTAATGTTAAAAGAAGATATCGAGGATCATTAAGTGAAAACTACAAATATTTTCTCTGAAAGAACCAGCATAAAGCAAGTTGAAGAAGGTGACGAGTTAGCACCGAAATTTAACTCTAAAGATCTCATCCCAGTTGTAACTACCGATGCAGAATCGGGAGAATTATTAATGCATGGGTTTATGAACCAAAAGGCACTGGAACTCAGTATAGAAACAGGAGAAATGCATTATTACAGCAGAAGCAGACAGAAAATCTGGCTCAAAGGTGAAACCAGTGGTTTCAAACAAACAATACACGAATTGTTAATTGATGATGATCAAGATGCGGTTTGGGCTAAAGTTACAGCAACTGGAGGAGCCAGTTGCCATGTAGGCTATCGTTCCTGTTTCTATCGAAGAATTAACCTAGACAGAAACATAAACAGTGATCAAAAGGCTAAACTGCAATTCACTGAAACAAAAAAGGTGTTTGAACCGACTGAAGTCTACCCTGAGGAATCAAATCCTACCAAGTTATAAAGAGCAAAGATGTCAGGTTCAGTTGAAACAATCAGTTTTGATCTCTGGGATAAAGATCCAGAACAATTTGCAGAGCGATTAGGCCAGAGCCATAAATCCACAGGATTTTGTGGCATCAAAGATCACCCCATTAACAAGGAACTAGTTAATAGTTGCGTCGCGATGTTCGCTGATTTTTTTGCCCAATCTGAAGAGCTTAAAATGAAGTATTTTGACGAGGACATCGGTGGGGCCAGAGGGTATACGCCTTATAAAATAGAAACTCCAAAGGGAGGCCAACACGCGGATTTGAAAGAGTTCTGGCAAATGGGCAGGGAGCTACCCGAGAATCATCCTTATAAGAAATTTATGTTTGATAATGTCTATGTCTCGGAAATCCCTGAATTCAAAGACAGGATACAGAAGCTATTCAAGGCATTTGATCTGTTTGGCAAACAACTCATGCAAGCCATAGCTATTTATCTAGATCTGGATCAACATTATTTTAATTCAGCCATAGACAACGGCAACAGTGTACTACGAGCCATTCATTATCCTCCCGTAGAATCGGAAGATCCTGGAGAACGATCTGGTGCCCACGGGGATATAAATTTAATTACCCTCTTAGTTGGGGGTCACAAACCGGGGTTACAGATTTTTATCAATAACCAGTGGGTGCCAGTATACTCAGAACGAGATACAGTTCTTTGCAACGTAGGTGATATGTTGGAAAGGTTTACAAATAATTACCTGCCCTCGGTAAAACATCGAGTCACAACGGGTCCTACCAAAATAACGGACAGTGCTCGTTATTCAATACCATTCTTCCTCCACCCCAATCCAGACTGGCTCATCGAGACCTTGCCATCCTGCATTGATGCAGAACACCCTGATCTCTATCCGGAAAGTATTTTAACGGACGATTTTCTTCAACAGCGTTTATACGAGATAAAACTTTTATAAATTTGTAGAATAGATTCTTATTTCCATAAATAGGATCCACATGGTTTATTATTTGCAAATCAGTATAGGGGCATTGGTCCTGATCCTCTTAGGAGTGGTATTTAGTAATAATATAAAAAATATTAATATCAAATATTTGATCAATGCAATTGTACTCCAATTCCTGATTGCAGCTCTGTTGACAAAAGTTCCATTCATAACTTCTATGTTTGAATCGATTTCTCATGGAGTCCTAGCACTAAAAGATGCAACAGATCAAGGAACCGGCTTTGTTTTTGGCTATCTTGCAGACGGAACTCCCAAACCTTTCGAGGTTACAAACCCTGCGAGTGCAAATATATTCATTTTTTCTGGCTTGATGTTGATCCTGGTAGTTTGTGTTCTGGCAGCCATTTTGTGGCATTGGAGAGTATTGCCCATCATCATAAAATTTATTGCTATGTTTTTTAAGAAACCGCTGAATGTGGGCGGACCGGTTGGGCTAAGTGCAACAGCCAATATTATTTTTGGACAGGTAGAAGCACCGTTGTTAGTCAGGCCTTATCTTGGCCAAATGACAAGACATGAATTGTTGGTTCTGATGACAGTAGGAATGTCTACGATCTCAGGTGGAGTGATGGTGGTCTATACGACCATGCTTACCAGTCTTTATGGACCTACCCTTATTGGTCATTTCTTAACGGCCTCACTGATTTCTGTTCCGGCTGCAATCATGTATGCAAACATCATGATGCCCAGCAATCAAAAAACAGAAGATCAAAGCGCCATTGAAGAATCTCAATTGTACAGAAGTACGATGGATGCATTAACCCGAGGTACCCAGGATGGCTTACAAATAGTTCTCAGTGTGGCCGCTATACTTGTGGTGCTAATCTCTCTCGTCGCTCTAGTAAATTATAGTCTTGAGGTGTTGCCAATGGTTGCAGGAGAGCCTCTTTCACTGCAGAGAATTGCTGGTTGGATTTTCTCACCCATCGCATGGTGTATGGGCATACCTTGGGCTGAAGCCCAATTGGGTGGGTCATTACTGGGTGTAAAAACTATTCTGAATGAGTTTGTTGCCTACGTAGATTTGGCAGCAATTGATGCAAGTGATTTGTCAGAGCGAAGTAGACTAATCATGTTGTATGCTCTGTGTGGTTTTGCAAATCTATCAAGTGTTGGTATTTTGCTCAGTGGAATAGGTGCCATGGCTCCTGAAAGAAAAGATGATTTAATTGCTATCAGTGGCAAGGCATTAATTGCCGCTACACTTGCCTCTTGTTTTACAGGCCTAGTAGTCGGAGCAATCTCTTAGACTTTACCCGTAACTCCTTGGTCAAAATGGAGTCGACACAAAGATAAATATCGCTCATTGCCTCCTATCTCTATTTGTTCTCCCTCTCGAACTATCTCTCCCTGCTCATTCACACGAACTATCATGGTTGCCTTACGTCCACAGTGACAAACGGTTCTAATTTCATTGAGATGATCAGACCAAGCCAACAAATATTGACTGCCTTCAAACAATTCCCCTTGGAAGTCTGTTCTTATGCCATAAGCAAGAACGGTAATATCCAGCTCATCAACGACACGACCCAATTGGCTTACCTGGTCTTTTGTTAAAAACTGAGCTTCATCAATTAAAACGCAATCGATAGCACACTTTGTATGTGCTATCGATATTTGCTCAAATAAATTGTCGTCTGTCTTGAATGTCTTTGCTTTACTTTTTATTCCTATTCTTGAAACAATTTCTGAACTACCATATCGAGTGTCCTTAGCGGAGGTGTACAGAATCGTTTTCATCCCCTTTTCAAGATAGCCATAATTAGTTTGCAACAGTGCAGTCGACTTTCCTGCATTCATAGTTGAGTAATTAAAATGTAGCCGAGCCATCGTTTTACAAAGATTGATCTATTTTATAGAAAATCAATTGAACAATATCTTTTGCTAAGGACTCTTTCACAACACGACTTTCAATTGATTTTCCCAATAATTGTGTCTGATCAAAACCATAATCTTGCATTTTTTTGTTAGTCACAGGCTGAATAAGAACTTCTCTATCTTTACTGAAAGACCATTTAACCAAATAGTAAACTTCGTACTCTCTAGGTGTGTTGCTTGCTGATACAGATAAAACTCTTTGTCCAGATTGATCCGCTAGAATTGATAATACATAATCTGAACCGTTTTTATTATTTGTCACAACGATACCATTCTTTGTCATTTGATGTTTAATCGTTCGATAAAAAATAGTATATGGATCTGAAGTATCTATATATACGGTGCTTAATTTTTCTACTAAACCGCTGCTATCCTGTAACTGGAAGCCACAGCCAAACAGCGACCAAGATAACAAAATGAGTATGAGTCGTTTACCTAGCATGATCAAATAACAATATTAATTAACTTCCCTGGTACGATTATAGTTTTCTTTATTTCTTTTTGTCCTATAGCCTGGGTTATCTTTGCCTCACTAAGCGCTAACTTTGTAAGCGCCTCTTCATCAATGTCTGCCATAACATTGATACGCGCTTTCAATTTGCCATTAATTTGAATGACAATTTCGTGTATTTCATCAATCATTAGATCTTTTTCAAATGAAGGCCACTTTTCATAAATGATGGCATTCTTATGACCAAGCTCAGTCCATAAATAACTGCAAATGTGGGGCACAATGGGTGAGAGTAATAATACAATCGATTCTAAAGCTTCCTTGATTACCTTTCGATCGCATTCTGTTTCTATTTTAAAACTTGATACGTAATTGGTTAATTCCATAATTGCGGCTATTGCAGTATTAAAAGTATACCTTCTACCTATATCATCACTCACCTTGGCTATAGTTTTGTGAGTGCGCCTCCTAAGTTCTTTTTGTGTGTCATTCAAAGCATCATTTTGATTAATGTCTTCTGTATCTAAAAGATCGTCTATTTTGGTATGAACAATATTCCATAATTTTTTCAAATAACGAAAAGCCCCATTGATCGCCTTGTCTGACCACTCTAATGACTGCTCAGGAGGTGCGGCAAACATCATAAAAAATCTGACAGTATCGGCACCATAATTATTTATCATCTCTTCTGGATCAACAGTGTTATTCATGGATTTCGACATCTTGACACCGCCATTCAGTACCATGCCTTGGGTCAATAACCGTTTGAAAGGCTCGTCTTCTTCAATCAAACCTTCATCTCTTAAAAGCTTATGGTAAAACCGAGCATAAAGCAGATGAAGAATAGCATGCTCAATACCGCCTATATACAAGTCGACGGGTAGCCAATATTTTGCTCTTTCATCTAACATTTTCTGATCATTATCTGGACAGCAAAATCGTGCATAATACCAAGAAGATTCCATAAAAGTATCAAACGTATCAGTCTCTCTAAAATGGATTTTTTTTGATATGGGATCAACCGTCTCTGTGAATTCTTTCATTGATTTAATTGGTGACTGAACACCTGTAAACGAAACATTTTCAGGAAGCACAACTGGTAAATTCTGATCACGTTCAGGGAAAATTTCCCCATTTTCATCCGAAAGCATCGGGATGGGTGTTCCCCAATATCTTTGCCGTGAAATCAGCCAGTCCCTTAAGCGGTAATTAACCACTTTTTTCCCTTTCTTTTGTTTCACCAACTCGGAAGTGATTGCTTCTATGGCTTCTGAGGAGTCTATCCCATCATATTGTTCAGAATTGATTAACCGACCAGGTAACTGAAAAGCTTCTTTTGCAAAATCGTGCTCGATACTNGGATCTGCTGGAATGATTACTGGTTGGATAGATAAGCCATATTTTTTGGCAAAATCATAATCTCTTTGATCGTGCGCAGGGACAGACATAATTGCTCCAGTTCCATAACTCATTAAGACAAAGTTAGCCACCCATATTGGGATTTCATTACCATTGATTGGATTGATTGCATTTCGCTTCAAGGGAATCCCTATTTTTTCCATTTTCTCCAGCGCTTCCTCAGAAACGGCCTGTAGTTTTGTTTGCTCTAGAAATTCTTTAATATCCTGATTAGTTTCTGACATGGACTGCACAAGAGGATGCTCGGGTGCCAAAGCCATATAAGTTGCACCGAATAAGGTATCAGGTCTAGTAGTGTAGGTTATTAATGTTTGTTCTGAATCAACAATTTTAAAAATGATTTCAACCCCTTCGGATCTACCTATCCAGTTTCTCTGCATAATTTTGACGGGTTCTGGCCAGTCAAGATTGTCTAAGCCCGAAAGCAATTCTTCACAGTAATCAGTAATTTTTAAAAACCATTGAGGCATTTCACGTCGTTCAATCTTTGCGCCCGACCTCCATCCTTTGCCATCGATCACTTGTTCATTTGCCAATACTGTATTCTCAACAGGGTCCCAGTTGACTATGGCTTTATCTTTATAGGCAATACCTTTTTCATATAAACGGGAGAACATCCATTGTTCCCAATGATAATAATTTGGATCGCAAGTGGTTAGTTCTCTAGTCCAATCGTAACCAAATCCAAGCAGGTTTAATTGATGTTTCATATATTCAATATTGTCTCTGGTCCATTGAGCTGGGGGCATATTATTCTTAATTGCAGCTCCTTCTGCAGGCAATCCAAAAGCATCCCAACCCATTGGTTGCAATACATTCTTACCTAACATTCTCTGATATCTTGAGATGACATCACCTATGGTGTAATTACGTACATGACCCATATGCAATCTTCCACTAGGGTAAGGAAACATACATAAACAATAGAATTTCTCTAAATTAGAATCTTCGCTAACTTCGTAAACACGGTTCTCTCTCCAGAAAGCTTGAACTCCAGATTCTATTTCTTTTGGATTGTATGGTTTGTCTGCCATATTTAATTTCATTTAAAAAAACAGTTTCAAGCATACATCGGGATAGTAATTAGTGGAAACTGTATTACTCTTTGGGTCTTCTTATACCCCAATAATAGCCCAAAACTAAACTCAATATGATAAGAAATAATACTAATGAATCTCCATGCTTCGTGTAAGGAGTTACACCGCTCATAGGCACAAATGTTCCTTTTAGGATTGAAAATGTAAAAGGTTCAGAGCGTTTTTTAATACGCCCATTAGGATCGACAATCGCTGTGACACCTGTATTGGTAGATCGTAGAAGATAACGACCCACTTCCATGGCTCTCATCCTTGACATTTGAAAATGTTGCTCTGCTGCAATGGATTTCCCAAACCAAGCATTATTAGTAATATTTACCAAAACATTAGCTTCAGGAAAATAACCTAATTGCTCTGAACCAAAAATATCCTCATAACAAATTGTTGGAGCAATAAAGACCTCATTTACTTGGGGCATGTCCTGAATGCTCGCGCCTGATTCTATATCTCTATTGGGAAGACCCATCCTTTTGAGCCAAGATCTGATAATATTTGGAACCGGAAAATACTCTCCAAAAGGCACAAGGTGCCTTTTATGATAAACCACATCGCTTGAACCAAGTGCCATCATTGAATTTCTAACACCGCCGTTTGCCTCGTTATAGGTAAGAACACCTAATAACAATAGCTGAATATTCTTCTTCTCTAAGATTGTACTTATTTCATTAAGGTAGGGTTTAACATTTTTTGAAATGGCTGGAATTGCAACCTCAGGCCAGATCACCACATCTAACTGATCCTCAGATTGAAGAGTCTTTTTGTATAAATCCAGTGTATTTCCAAATTCACCGGGCAGCCACTTTTTCTCTTGCTCAATTGCTCCTTGAACTAAACTAACATTGAGCTTATCGCTCTTTGGTTCGGTCCATTGAATTACTCCCATTCCCCATGAAGTGCATAGAAGAACTAGTAACAGAAACAAAGCTTTAGTGCTAGTTTGCTTGGCGCTTAAATATATGAGAACTAACAGACCAGAAGATATTGCACAGATCCAACTCACCATATAAATGCCACCGATAGGTGCCCAATTAGAAAGAAAAGTATTGATCTGACTATAGCCCACACTGAACCAAGGAAATCCTGATAACAACCAACCCCTAGCCCATTCCATTAAAGCCCACAACGCAGGCCCTATACTAAGTAAGATTAGTGATTTAGATTGGCTTGCATGATAAATCTTACTAATCAACAAACCTGTAAGGTAATAATACAGAGCCATCAATGACGACAGCAAAAAAATTAACAGTATTGTCAACCAAATAGGTGCGCCACTAACAGTATGTATGCTTATGTATAGCCAATGGAGTCCCGATGAAAATAACACCAAAGCAAAACAAAAAAAACATTGGGCTACAATTTTTGGAGGTTGATTTATTGATAAATAAAATAAATAGCAAATAGAAATAATTGATAGCATGGACACATCAAAGGGTTCGAAAGCCAACAAAAACAATGCTCCTGCTATACAGGACAATACGTGATGTCTATTCAATGCCTCTCACTTCTATCAAATGCACTTGCCTATTGTCTGATTTAACTATTCTAAAACTCATTGGTTCAATTGATATAAGTTCACCTCTGTGTGGAAGCCTTCCTAAATTTTTCATAATCATTCCTCCGAGGGTATCAAAGTCTTCGTCCAAATACTGGGTTTCAAAATATTCGTTGAAATCTTCAATTCGAATCAAGGCATCAACCTCAAATGTGCCAGCGTTTTTCTCTCGTATCATCGGCAAATCTTCAGCATCGTATTCGTCTTCAATATCTCCAACAATTTGCTCAAGAACATCTTCAATAGTCAACAGTCCTGCTATTCTTCCATATTCATCCACCACAATGGCCATATGATTTCTACTCTTTCTAAACTCATTAAGTAAGGTTTTCAATCTCTTGCTTTCTGGAATAAAAGTTGGATNCCTNAGAAAATTAGTTATCTCAAAATCATTGTTGNTANTNTCNGTTGAAAATCTCANTACATCNTTTGCNANAAGTATCCCAANAACCTCATCTTTATTTTCACCAATNACTGGAAACCTNGAATGACCTGATTGTGCTATTTGNCTNAAAAGATCTNTGATAGANAAATCAATATCCAAAACNACCATATTGGAACGGGGAATCATTATATCTCTCACTTGAAGTTCAGANACTTCGATAACACCTTGGATCATTCTAATTTCATCTTGCCCTAAAAACTCATCCCATTGGCCTGAGTTAATCATTCTAAAAAATGATTCAGGATCACTTTCCTTGCCTTTGACTAGAGAAATTAATTTTTTAATCCATGCATTCATTCGAGGTTATTTACTTCAAATCGGGATATCTGATTGTTCTATAACTTGATTTTCAATACTCTGCATAATTTTTTCATCGTCCCTTTCTTTATGATCAAAACCCAATAAGTGTAAAAATCCATGTATCAGCATATGAGCAAAATGTGAACTAAGATTTTTATTTTGGTCTCTAGATTCTTGAATCACCACAGGCAAGCAAATAACAATATCACCTAGAAAAGGGAGTTCAATACCCAAATTTCTCTCTTGATCCAAATTGCCTTCAAATGTCAAAACATTTGTAGGTTGATTCCTTTTTCTATACTGCTTATTCAATATCAATCCTTCGTTGTGATCAACAATCCTAACATTGACAGCCAATGGATATTCTAGTTTTACTTGTGAAGCTTGAACACTCAAGTTAATACATTCCTCTATATTGTTGGCTTCCAAAGGAAGGACATGGTCGGTTTTATTTTGAGTCAGTACACTTACTCGTTGACGGTCAAGTTGATTCATAGAAAATTAAACCTATAAGAGAGCCTATTCATGATGATTCTCGTAAGCTTCCACAATGTCTTGAACAAGACTGTGTCTCACTACATCAGAGTAATTAAAACTGGTAAAACCGATACTCTTGATTTCACTCAAAACATTTAATGCATGCTTCAGCCCAGAGATTTTATCTGCTGGCAAATCTATTTGGGTGATATCACCATTAATCACAAATCTAGACCCAAAGCCCATGCGAGTCAGAAACATTTTCATTTGTTCAATAGTGGTATTTTGTGCTTCATCTAAAATTACAAAACTCTCATTCAACGATCGACCCCGCATAAAGGCCAGTGGAGCCAATTCGATTACTCTTCTTTCGATTAAATGATGCACTTGATCAAAACCCAGCATTTCATATAAGGCGTCATACATTGGTCTAAGATAAGGATCCACCTTTTGGGATAAATCACCTGGCAGAAAACCAAGACTTTCGCCTGCTTCAACAGCAGGTCTAACAAGAATTACCTTTCTAAAATCGTTTTGCAATGCTTCAACTGCTAAGGCAACAGCTAAAAAAGTTTTACCAGTTCCAGCAGGTCCTATTCCAAAAGACAAATCATTAGCTCTAATAGATTTGACATAGTTTAGTTGGTTACCACTTTGGGGTTTGATTCCCAGCTTAGGTGTTTTAATCATTGAGCTATTCTCACTATGTTGTTCAGTTTCATTCTCTCCCATATACTTTCTCAACAATAAATGTATTTTCCTCTCTGATAGATTTCCATTAGCAGCAGCTTTATACAAATGCCTGATAATTTCCTCGCCTTTTATTAAATCTTCTCTTTGGCCTGACAACAAGAATATATTTCCCCTATTCTTGATTTCTATGGACAAAAAATCTTCGATCACTCGCAAGTTTTTATCAAACACACCCAGTAAATTTACAAGATTATTGTTATCTGTTGAATCTATTTCAAATTCTTTATGGTTCAAGCCAAAAAATCCTATACAAAGTTTTTATTAAGTTAATCTACCTCTAAGAGAATTAGGCAGTGCCTCAGTTATTATGAGATCAACAAACTGTCCAATTAAATCTGGATGACCATCAAAGTTAACCCAGCGATTATTTTCTGTTCTACCAGTCATTTGTGTTTTGATTTTCTTAGATTGCTTTTCCACCAAGACGCTTTCCTTGGCCCCAATCATTTTTCTACTGATTGCCATTGCATGTTTAGTTATTCTGGCTTGTAATTTTTGGAGTCTGGCAAGTTTTATATCATAGCCAATTGTATCTTCCATGCTTGCAGCAGATGTATTAGGTCTTGGACTGAAAATAAAACTGAATGATTGATCAAAACCTATGGTATCAATCAATGTTAGAGTTTGTTCAAAATCCTCTTCGGTCTCACCTGGAAATCCAACAATGAAATCTGAGGAAATACTAATATCAGGTCTAAGATCTCTTAGTTTTTTGATTTTATCAATATAAGCTTCGACGGTATGCTTTCTTTTCATTAATTGTAATATTTTATTGGACCCACTTTGTACCGGAAGATGAAGAAAATTGGCCACTTTTGGACTGGCAAACGATTGAATCAAATCCTCGTTAAATTGTATCGGATGCGATGTGGTAAAACGGATGCGATCAATCCCTGGTATTGCAGTTACTTGCTCAATCAGATTGGATAATGTTATTTTATTGCCTTGAACATTTTTCGCCCTATAAGCATTCACATTTTGACCCAAAAGATTTACTTCTCTGACTCCTTTTGAAGCCAAATCTTGAATCTCTTCCATCACTTGCTCTGGAGACCGGCACACTTCTAAACCTCTCGTATAAGGAACAATACAAAAGGAGCATAATTTACTGCATCCTTCCATAATTGAAACAAAAGCTGAGGGTTTGATTTGATTTGTTTTTGGAAAAAAATTAAATTTCTCTAATTTTGGAAAACTAATATCAACAACCGATTGTCTCGATGCAATTACTTCATCATACATTTTTGGTAGGCGGTGCAATGTTTGCGGTCCAAAAACCATATCAACATAAGGTGCTCTTTTAATAATTGATTCACCCTCTTGGCTTGCAACACATCCACCCACACCGATTACAATATTGGGATTATTTTTTTTGTAAGCGTGCCATCTGCCAAGTTGTGAAAACACTTTTTCTTGTGGTTTCTCCCTTACAGAACATGTATTCAACAATAATAGATCTGCCTGTGATGGATCATCGGTTAGTTTCATACCTTGATCATGACACATGATATCGGCCATCTTACTGGCATCGTATTCATTCATCTGACAACCAAAAGATTTTATAAATATCTTTCCAGACACATTTAATAATTTGAATTATTGGTGGTATTAAAAAGGAATATCGTCATCAAAATCATCTGATGAAGCATTATTGGCACTTTGTTTAGGTGTCTCAAAATTATCAGAGCTGGCAGCGGAAGTCATTCGTTCACCAAGCATCTGCATTTCATTGGCTATTATTTCAGTTGTCCAACGATCATTTCCCTCTTTGTCTTCCCATTTTCTAGTTCTGAGTTTGCCCTCTATATAAACCTGAGAGCCTTTTTTTAGGTATTCGCTGGCGATTTCTGCTAGTCGTCCAAAAAAAGCAACCCTATGCCATTCGGTTCTCTCTTGGCGATCTCCAGATTCTTTGTCAATCCATGATTCGCTGGTAGCAACACTAATATTTGTAACTGCATTTCCATTAGGCATAAAACGGGCATCCGGATCAGCACCCAAATTACCTAAAACTATAACCTTATTGATTCCTCTAGCCATATTATTTCCTTACCTCATCTAAAGATTCATTATTCCAGTGGTTATTGTAAACAAAAAGCTCAGAGATTGTGCTTAACATCGATAAAAAATAATTATCCTGAAAATAATTTGTCTATTGTCTCTCAAATCTCAAGTTAGGTTTGGCTCTTAAACTTAAAAAGATTTATCATTGAATGTTTGGTACAAATTATTATAAGTTTGAACGTGCAACATATTAGAATCAAAGGGGCAAAAACACATAATTTAAAGAATTTAGACCTAGAGTTGCCTAGAAACAAAATTATTATCCTGACGGGTCTTTCTGGTTCTGGTAAGTCTTCATTGGCATTTGACACAATTTACGCCGAAGGCCAAAGACGCTATGTTGAATCTTTATCAGCGTATGCAAGGCAATTCCTATCAATGATGGAAAAACCAGATGTTGATTTGATCGAAGGACTTTCACCTGCAATCTCAATAGAACAAAAGACCACTTCGCACAATCCAAGATCAACAGTTGGCACGGTGACTGAGATATATGATTATCTTCGTTTACTTTATGCGAGAGCCGGAATTCCAAAGTGTCCTGAACACGGTATTGAATTGGGAATACAAAATATTAGTGAGATGGTTGATCATGTATTACAAATAAAAGAAGGATCAAAATTAGTTCTGTTATCACCCATTGTTAATGACAGAAAGGGAGAACACGTTAAATTAATAAAAACAATAAAAGCTAAAGGTTTCATAAGGCTTAGAATTAACCAAAAAATATACGATATCGATGATTTACCAACTATCGATTCGAAGAAAAAAAATACAATTGAAGTTGTCGTTGATAGATTTACAGTTAAACCTGATATTGCTCTTCGGTTAACTGAATCTTTTGAAACGGCACTGGAAATGGCACATGGAGTTGCGAAGATTGTTAACCTAGAAAAAAGTAATCCAATGTTGTTATTTTCTGATCGATTTGCTTGTCCCATCTGTGGCTATTCCATTCAAGAACTAGAACCCAGATCATTCTCATTTAATAACCCTGCAGGGGCTTGTCAAAGCTGTGATGGCCTAGGAGTTGAACAATTTTTTAGTCCACATCTTGTCATCAAGAATCCCAAACTTAGTATTGCAGAAGGCGCTATAAGGGGTTGGGATAAAAGAAACATTTATTACTTTCATTTGATTAAAAGCTTGTCAAAACATTTTGGTTTCAATATTGATACACCATATGAATCCTATAGTGAAACCGTTCAAAATACTCTTTTATATGGAAGTGGGGATGAAAAAATACAGTTCTATTATCCTGGAAGAAGAGGTAGAAAAATATCAAGAAAACATGTTTTTGAAGGTGTTATACCCAATTTGATAAGAAGATACAAAGAAACAGAATCAAAAGCAGTCAAAGACGCTTTATCAAAATTTATGAGTGTAAAAAGCTGCTTAAATTGCCATGGAACAAGATTAAATGAAGCAGCCAGGCATGTTTTTATAAAAAATAAAAATATAGCAGATATAACAAAAATGAATATTGATGAGGCTTTGATCTTCTTTCAAAAATTAAATATTAAAGGTACTCGGGGTGAAATTGCATCCCATATTATTAAGGAGATCCAAGAGCGCTTATTGTTCTTATCAAACGTTGGATTAAATTATCTTAATCTAGAAAGGAGCGCTGAAACGCTATCAGGTGGGGAATCTCAAAGAATCAGGCTAGCAAGTCAAATTGGATCGGGTCTGGTTGGAGTGATGTATATCCTTGATGAACCTACTATAGGTCTCCATCAAAGAGATAATGAAAGATTAATTGCTACCCTTACAAAACTTAGAGATTTAGGAAATACTGTTATTGTCGTTGAACATGATGAAGCAGCTATCAGATCAGGCGATTATATTGTTGACTTAGGCCCTGGTGCAGGAAATGCAGGCGGTGAGGTTGTGGCTCAAGGCAATTTGGAGTGCCTTCTAAAAGAACCAAGATCATTGACTGGCCAGTATTTGAAAAAAGAAAAATCTATTCCAATGCCTTCCAAGAGATTAGCTCCTGTTAAAGATAAAATTATCAAAATAAAAAATGCACATAAGAATAATTTAAAAGCTCTAAATGTAGAAATTCCATTGAATCTATTCACCTGTGTTACAGGAGTTTCTGGCTCAGGAAAATCTACTTTAATAAATGGTACTCTTCAACCATTAATAGCATCAACATTGGAAAAAAAACCCTGCGATGATCTGTCTAAAACTTTCATTGAGGAACCAGTTAGCGTCCACAAAATGATAGATATAAGCCAAAGCCCCATAGGAAGAACACCAAGATCTAATCCAGCAACCTATACTGGTTTGTTTACACCCGTTAGAGAATTGTTCTCTTCTACTCAAGAATCCAGATCCAGAGGATATAAACCAGGTCGTTTTAGTTTTAACGTCAAAGGTGGAAGATGTGAAACATGCCAGGGTGGTGGTGTGATTAAAGTTGAAATGAATTTTTTAGCAGATATTTATGTGACCTGTGATGCATGCAAAGGCAAACGATTTAATAGAGAAACGCTTGAAATAATGTACAAAAACAAAAATATTTATGACGTTCTTGAAATGAATGTCAGTGATGCTTATAAGTTCTTTTTCAATATTCCAAGCATTAAAAATAAACTAACAACACTTGTGGAAGTGGGTCTTGGTTACATAAAACTTGGGCAAAGTGCTGT
>NZNU01000074.1 GCA_002695035.1 Micavibrio sp.
TATCTACTGTAAGCATTACAGATAAAAATCCGCAGATAAAAAAACCAAGGATAAGAAATGGTCCAGGTGGAAAAGGCTGCCTTTGATAAACAAATTTTTTAACCCTCATAGCAGTGTGGCATCTATCAGGTTTTCCGGTGTTATTTCGGACTCAACTCTCACCAATAAGCCGTCTATCAATTACCAGCGTTTTCATGAATCCGTGGAAAAAGCGTTTAATGTCAAAAATGTTAAAGCCGTGGCCCTCATTATCAATTCACCAGGGGGTGCGCCTGCACAATGTTCACTGATAGGTGATCAGATCAGGGCGTTGTCTGAGGATAAAGACGTTCCGGTATATGCTTTTGTTGAAGATATAGCGGCCTCAGGCGGATACTGGCTGGCCTGTGCGGCAGATGAAATCTATGTGCAGGAATCATCTATTGTCGGGTCTATTGGTGTCATTTATTCAGGTTTCGGTTTTCAAAACCTTATTAAAAAATATGGGGTTGAGAGGCGAATACATACAGCCGGTGAGAACAAATCTTTTATGGATCCTTTCCAGTCAGAAGACAAAGATGATGTTGCCCGTTTGAAGGATATGCAAAACGATATTCACGATTCTTTCAAAGGCTGGGTCAGGGCGCGCAGAAAGGAAAAACTGATGGTAGAGGAAAAAGATATTTTCGAGGCTCAGGTCTTTTCCGGGCAAAAGGCTGTATCCAACGGGCTGGTTGACGGAATAGGGCGTTATGAAAGTGTTATGAAAGATAAATTTGGCGAAAATATAAAGTTAAAAGACGCAACCCCCGAAAAGAAATGGTCCCCCTTATCGCTTTTAAAAAGCTCAGGCGTCCCCGATATGCTGGGAAGCTTTTATGAGCGCTATTTATGGTCGCGATTTGGTATTTAGTAAGGCAGTTAAGGCCAAAATTCAATTCAGTTTGCGTTAAATTGATAAAAATTTTTTCTTGGTGTACTAAAACAATGCTAGAATATAACCATGATGATTTTTAAAAAGTTTATCAGGACAATTATCCATGAAGAAAATTCAAATGGAAATGTTCTGTTTCTTATTTTGATTGCAGTAGTTTTGTTTGCGGCCCTTTCTTATGCCGTAACCCAGAGTAATAGGTCTGGCGGTTCAGAGGTGACTGAGAGAGAATTACTGAAAGGCGCCGTAATGGCGCAATATGGTATAAGTTTGCGTACATCTGTACAGAGAATGATTATTTCAGGGGTTTCAGCAGAGGACATTGAAATGCATACTGCTGGAGGGAATTGGATTCCATGCAATACAGGAGATAATTGTATATTTTCCCCCGAAGGGGGGGGGATAACTCCCAGCGATTTAGCTGCGAATCCGGATGTAGATGAGTACGGAAATATTTGGAATTATTTTCAACCCAGTGACGGTATAGATATTGGGGATATGGGTACACCAGCAGCCGATATGCTTCTAGCCAGGCATATAAAATTTAATGAACCGGGAAGAAAGTTATGTATGCAAATAAATAATGGTTTGGGGATATCTGGAATCCCTTCAGCTTCCACTTGGGCGGATGCTGCACCAACAGAGGGTACGGCTTGTGTAGCTAATGGTACCGATTATTACGTTTGGTACATGGTTTTTTACGAACTTTAATTGATTCAGATAAATTTGATTAGTTGAAATTCCAGCCTCCCTGAATTATGATTTTGTCATAAAAAAAATATAACTGGGAGTTTCAAGTGGCTTATATCAGACATCTATCCAATATTATGCTTAGAGAAGAGCTAAAACGGATTGCACAGCTTAGAACTTCGGGCGAAGTCAATTCCTCTTCCGCTAAAAAGNCCGGAGTNNTGTTCCGCTCAGAAAACGATAGATCAAGAGAATGNTCTAGGCCATCTTNCCCAGCTGCTCAATAAGGTAATCTTTTACCTTATCCATGTGAATTCGTTCCTGCTCCATTGNNTTGCGGTGACGTATCGTGACTGTCTGGTCTTCTAAGGTATCNCCATCAATTGTGATACAAAAAGGCGTGCCGATTTCATCCTGACGCGCATATCTTTTGCCGATATTTTGTTTGATATCAAGGTCAACCGCCATATCTTCGCGTAAATCCATATAAAGTTTGGTCGCAAGCTCCGGCATTCCGTCCTTGGCGACCAGTGGCAGGATTGCTGCTTTCTTCGGTGCAACGGACGGCTTGAAATTTAAATACATGCCTGACGGGCGGTTAGGGTCAATTGTGTAGGCTTCACACAATACCGTCAAAACAGCACGTGTCAGCCCTGACGCCGGCTCAATAACATGAGGGATATACCTGTTCTGATTATCATCAGGATCGATATATTGCATTTTAGTACCTGAATGTTCCTGGTGCTGCGTCAAATCGTAATCACAGCGGTGGGCAATACCTTCAAGTTCTCCAAAGCCCGGATAAGTAAATGGAAACTGGTATTCTATATCCAACGTACCTTCACCTTCTTTTGCGTAATGCGAAAGCTCGTCACGATCATGTTCGCGTAAAATCATTGATTCTGATTTTATACCGATGGATTCCCACCAACGCTTGCGCTCAGTAATCCAGAATTCGCGCCATTCCTTAGCATCGTCAGGATGGCAAAACCACTCCATTTCCATCTGTTCAAATTCACGGGAACGGAAAACAAAGTTACGCGGGTTAACTTCGTTACGATAAGCCTTACCGATTTGGGCAATGCCGAAAGGAATACGCACACGGCTGCTGTCCAGCACATTTTTATAGTTCAGGAATATGCCTTGTGCCGTTTCCGGTCTCAGATATGCCTTGCTGTCCTCACTTTGTGTTGCGCCGACATAGGTTTCGAACATAAGGTTAAATTCTTTTGGCTCGGTCAGTGTGCCGGGCTCTGAGGCATCTGGGCCGATAATTTTATCATAGTCGGTTGTGCTTATTTCAGGCAGGGGTGTGCCTTCATAAGCGCCGATCGATTTACCTTTACCGAATTTCTTAACGCGCTTTTCCGCAACGCCCTCATCATCATCCTGCGGCACGGCCAGCCAGTGACCTTCACCATCTTTAGGTTTCAACACGTCAAGATGGTCAGCACGATAACGGCGCTTTGTCTGACGACAATCAACCATAGGATCTGAAAACCCTCCGACGTGGCCTGATGCAACCCATGTCTTAGGGTTTTGTATGATCGAACTGTCCAACCCAACGATTTGCAAAGGCTCACCATCAGGTCCGATAGGTGGTGTTGTGACCATTGCTTTCCACCACAAGTCACGAATATTGTTTTTTAGCTCTACACCCAATGGACCGTAATCCCAAAAACCGTTGAGTCCGCCATAAATCTCCGAGGCCTGAAAGATGAAGCCACGCCGCTTGCAAAGGGCAACGATATCTTTCATATCAACTGTTGGCGTGTCATCTGTCTTTTTGGCGGGGGAAGCTTGTGTCATAGTCTTATTCAGTTCCTTAGATTGCGAATGTCTTGAATTAAGATATAACGTGAAAAGCTTTTCGTGAAAACCCTTGGCGTGGGGTTAAATGATTAAATACCTACTTGTTGAGACAAAAATATCTTAGAGTAAATGTGACAGGTATAAGTTAGTAAGCTGAATATATCATGACGGACAAGAAAACATTACAGATTCGAAGAAGCTCTGCAGGCGACGCACAAATACTGAAGGATATATGTGCGTCCTGCGGGGAAACAGCCTATGAAGATGACCTCTTAAGAAACATGGAGTGCGTGGAAGAGGGGACACGGATCATTCTCATCATCGAAGAAAATGGCCTTGCAGCAGGAAGCTGTATATTTAATCGCCAGCCCCGTTATGCGTTATTCGATAAGCTTGATATTCCCGCGATCCAGGATTTAAAGATAGTGCCTGACCAGCGACGAAAAGGGCTTGCAACTGTATTGATAAAACATTGTGAAGAGTATGCCCGTGAACTGGGCTATAGTGACATTGGTATAAGTGTGGCCCTCCATTCAGGATTCGGCCCCGCACAAAGGCTGTACGTCAAATTGGGATATGTTCCGGATGGTGCGGGAGTGACATATGACAGGGAATTAATATCCCCAATGGAAATGCGCCCGATTGATGATGACCTTTGTCTTATGCTGGTAAAGGCTTTAAACTGACTTTTGAAATCGCTTCACAAATCAAACGAGACAGGAAAAGTCATCAATGGCAACACAATGGGTTTATTCTTTCGGGCGTCAAACTGACGGAAATGCATCACAAAGAAATTTACTTGGAGGCAAGGGCGCAAACCTTGCGGAAATGTCCTCACTTGATTTACCCGTGCCGCCAGGTTTCACTATCTCTACAGAGGTTTGCACATATTTCTACGACAATGAAAAAAACTATCCGGCAGAATTGAAAAGCCAGGTCGAAAAAGCCCTTTCTTCAATCGAAGAAGAAACTGGTATGAAATTTGGGGATACAAAAAACCCGCTTCTTGTTTCTGTCAGGTCGGGGGCGAGGGTCTCTATGCCCGGTATGATGGATACTGTTCTTAATCTGGGCTTAAATGATGAAACGGTTGAAGGGCTTGCAAAAGCCTCAGGTGATGATCGCTTTGCATGGGATTCATACCGCCGCTTCATCCAAATGTATTCTAATGTTGTGCTGGGTCTGTCGCATCACGATTTTGAGGAAATTCTTGAGAACGCAAAACAGGATCTTGGTTTTGAAGAAGATACAGAGCTTAGCGCCGCCCAATGGAAAGACATCGTTTCAGATTACAAGGAATTCGTTGAAGCTGATCTTGGACAACCCTTTCCTCAAGACCCGCAGGAACAGTTATGGGGCGCTATTGGCGCAGTCTTCAAGTCATGGCAGACACAACGCGCCGTGACATATAGACGTATTCACACTATACCGGAGAGCTGGGGGACTGCTGTTAATGTTCAGGCTATGGTTTTTGGGAATATGGGCGCAGACTGTGCCACAGGGGTGGCCTTTACGCGTGATCCTTCGACTGGGGAAAATTATTTTTACGGGGAGTATCTGGTTAATGCGCAAGGCGAAGATGTTGTGGCAGGGATCAGGACACCGCAATCTTTAACGAAGCAGGCGCGTGAAAAAGAAGGTAGCAACCTGCCCAGTATGGAAGAGACTATGCCGGATGTTTTCAAACAACTGGATGATGTGCGCCTTAAACTCGAGAAACATTATAAGGATATGCAGGATATTGAATTTACCGTTCAAAGAGGAAAGCTTTATATGCTGCAAACCAGAACAGGCAAAAGAACAGCGGCGGCCGCTTTGAAAATTGCGGTTGATATGGCTGATGAAAATTTAATCACAAGAGATGACGCTATTTTAAGGCTGGAGGCGGGTGCACTTGACCAGCTTTTGCACCCGACACTTGATCCTGCTGCTCATCGCGAGGTTCTGGGGCGTGGACTGCCCGCATCGCCGGGGGCTGCGTCCGGCAAAATCTTCTTCACGGCAGATGAGGCCGAGAAACAGGCTAAAGGTGGAGAGGATGTCATCCTTGTCCGTATAGAAACATCGCCTGAAGATATCCACGGTATGCACGCTGCAAAAGGTATACTAACTACACGTGGTGGAATGACCTCGCATGCGGCAGTTGTAGCGCGTGGTATGGGCCGCCCTTGTGTGGCCGGTGCAGGAGGCGTTCGTATAGATATGAAAGAAAAAACACTTTCAGCTGCAGGGCTGGAATTGCATGAGGGTGACACCCTGACTATTGACGGAACAACCGGAGAAATAATGAAGGGTGAGGTGGCAACATTACAGCCTCAATTATCCGGCGATTTTGCAACAATCATGGAATGGGCCGATAGCAAAAGACGTATGAAAATACGCACAAACGCAGAAACTGGTGCGGATGCAAAAATTGCAATCAAATTTGGTGCCGAGGGAATTGGTCTCTGCCGTACCGAGCACATGTTTTTTGAACCATCACGCATACAAAAAGTGCGTGAAATGATTTTTGCGGAAAATACAGAAAAACGGGAAGAGGCTCTGAAACATCTTCTCCCTGAACAGCGTAAAGATTTTCAAGAAATATTTTCCGTTATGAAGGGCTTGCCCGTGACAATTCGGTTGTTGGATCCTCCATTGCATGAGTTCCTTCCACAAGAGGAGGCCGATGTTAAAAACTTTGCAGAGATAGCGGGCGTAAGCGAGGCAAATGTTAAAAGACGTTTGGGAGAGCTTCACGAAACCAACCCTATGCTGGGACACAGAGGATGTCGCCTAGGGATAACATATCCTGAAATTTATGCGATGCAGGTGCGTGCCATTATTGAGGCTGCGCTGGTAGAAAAAGCCAAACCTGAGATAATGATCCCTCTTGTTGCCTTTTCACCTGAGCTTAAAGCTATGAAAAAGCTTGTTACAGAAACAGTTGAACAGGTCTTTAATGAAAAGCACGAGCGTGTGGATTATCTGGTTGGCACAATGATAGAGCTTCCGCGCGCTGCTCTGACGGCAGATGAGCTTGCAGATGATGCTGAATTTTTCAGCTTCGGTACAAATGACCTGACCCAAACAACTATGGGGCTGTCGCGTGATGATGCGGGCGCGTTTCTGCCATATTATACAGAGCGTGGACTGGTTGAAAGGGACCCATTTGTGTCTATTGATCGCAGTGGTGTAGGGCAATTGGTGGAAATAGCAGTCGAAAAAGGACGTGCGACACGCTCCGATATAAAGCTTGGAATTTGCGGTGAACATGGTGGTGACCCGGTCTCAATTGAGTTTTGTGAAAAAGTGGGGCTTGATTACGTATCGTGCTCACCTTACCGTGTACCGATTGCCAGATTGGCGGCCGCACAGGCAAAAATCATGACTGAAAAGGACACCACGCAAGCAAAAAAAGCGGCATAAGGTCTCGTTTTTTCTGGCAAATATCCTATATGCATCATTTCATGACAAAATTACGATAAAGGTTTTAAACGATTATGACGACAGTTCTTATCACAGGTGCCAATAGAGGCATCGGGTTACAACTCACCAAACATTATGCAAACGAAGAGTTTAAGGTTTATGCACTGTGCCGTACGCCATCCGAAGCGGCTGATCTGAAATCTGTTGAAGGGAATGTTCATATTCATCAGCTAGATGTGACTGACCCTGCTTCTATCAAACGCCTGAAAGATGAAATAGGGAATGAGCCAATTGATATTTTTATAAATAATGGCGGAATTTATGGCGGTCATAATCAAGAGCTGGGAACTATGAATTATTCTGATTGGGAAAAAACTCTGGCGACCAACACAATAGGCCCTGTTCGAATGGTGGAAGCCTTTTATCCAAATTTAAAAGCAGCAAAAGAGGCAAAGCTGATAACAATATCGTCGCTAATGGGATCAATCGAAGATGCCAGCCGCGGTAACATATTTTACCGTACATCGAAAACAGCCGTGAACATGGCGATGCACTGCATAGCCAGTGATGCTAAAGAAGATAATATCACCTGTATCGTGATGCATCCGGGATGGGTTCAAACAGATATGGGTGGTGAAAATGCGCCTATTACAACAGAAGAGAGCGTTGATGGGATTGTGCATGTCATTTCTGGGCTCAGTACCTATGACAGTGGTAAATTCCTGAATTTCAGAGGCGAAGAAATTCCTTGGTAAGAATATCTCTAAAGTCGTTTTCCGCATAGGCCACGAAATCCGCATGTGAGGATGTGGATTGCTCCTCATGTAACTTTCTGTGGAGAGTTCTCATCCCAGCCGCATTTCCGGCCTGAACGCCCAGGGGGTCGTCTTCAATCACAAGGCAGTCTTTTGGATTTATAGATGTTTTTTTCACCTTTTCCATTTTCCTCATGGCTGTCAGATAGGGCGTTGGATCTGGTTTACGTCCTTCATAATCTTCCTTACACAGGATAAACTCAAAATATCCGTCAAGGTTTTTGGCTCTTAGGGCAGCCATAACTGACCTGCGCCGCCCGTTTGACACAACGGCTTGTGGTATTTTGTGCTCCTTAAAGCTATTAAGGGCGTAGGCAACGCCAGGTCGCAACTCTATTTGCGCTGCATTATCCAGATACCAGGCATCAATTTTATCCAAATAAACCTGTTTATCTTCACAAAGGCCGATTTCAGCGCTCATCCAGTCCCAGTTTTGTCCGCCATTATTTTCATAGACGCGCGTTTTATAGATATCGTCAAGGACAATTCCATAGCCGTTTTGCAGGACATTAAAGTGTTTGTTCCAGTGGTGGAGCGCCGTATCAACAAGTGTGTTGTCACTATCCCAGAATACGTATTTGATATTCATCAAACTCCCCGTCAAAATCATCTTTAAGAAGAGCCAGCCCCTTATCGCCAGATGAAGAGCGCATTTCCCCAACCAACTTGCTGTCTTCGGATTTCAGGTCAGTGTGTGATGGCGGGAGCGTTTCACCTTGCACAACTTTCAAATGTTTCTTGCCTAATCCTCTATGATGCATTCTGGCAGTAAGCTCTTGCCCAACGAAACATCCCTTTGTATAGGACACGCCATTAAATTTTTCGATATTAAGCTCATCCAATGTGGATTTTTCAACTACCGCATCGCGAGAGCCGTCAATAATGCCAAGCGCGATCCGCTTTTCATCCCACGAGGAAAATTCGCCCTGCTTTGCATTTTCAGGATGTATATAAGAGCGCCAGCCCAGATCTTCATGTCTTGGGTCAAGGTAACCGGGGTCTGGCTGTGCATTATAACAGACATAAACATGATTTGCGGGTTCTACAGAAATATTAACCTTTGTCCTCAGCTTGTACTTCTGAAGGCGCTCATATAAGTCCTGTGCACGAGCATGACCTTCACAGTCGATCAGTAAAACATCCGGGCCTTCTGTGACGAAAAAATCATGCAAAAATTTTCCCTGAGGTGTCAGTAGGCAGGCATAAATTGCGGGCTGAGTTTTTAACAGGTCTATGTCATTACTTATGAGGCGCTGTAAAAAAGCATGGCGTTCTTCACCCTCTATTTCGATGAGGCCACGCGACGGAAGTTCGACATAGAAAGAGGCATTTTTATTATCTGGCGTTGTCATGTCATTAAAATAGTCTTAAAACGTCTATAAGTGAAATAATTTACAAAGTTTTTATGCGAATACTTTTCATTACATCAACACGTATTGGTGACGCCGTTCTCTCAACAGGGCTATTGCGCCATATACACGAGACTTATCCCAATGCAAGGGTTACAATTGTGTGTGGCCCATTACCATCCAGCTTGTTTGAAGGGTATCCGAACTTGGATGACCTTATTATCTTAAAAAAAGAAAAAAACCATAAGCACTGGTTTAAACTCTGGAAAAAGACCGTGTCCACAAAATGGGACATGGTGATTGATTTCAGAAATTCCATTGTATCCAGAACGGTTCTGGCGAAACAACGCTATATTTATGGCCCATCTATTGATAAAAACAGCCACAAAGTCGAACAGGCAGCGCAGCTTATGAGATTGAACGCTGTGCCGGCTCCGAAATTATGGTTTACTCCGGAACAAATGGTTATTGCTAAAACCTTTATTCCGCAAGGCGAGAAAGTCTTGGCCGTTGGACCAACAGCAAACTGGATAGGTAAGACCTGGCCTGCTGAGAATTTCATAGAGATAATAAAGTGGCTTACAGGAGAGGGTGGCTATTTGCGCGGCGCGAAAGTTGCTGTCTTTGCCGCTCCTGGTGAGGAGGAAGGCGCATACCAGGTATTACAATCAGTCCCTGTTGAAAATCAGATAAATGTTATTGCAAAAACCGATCCTGGTACAGCGGCCGCTATTCTGTCTTTATGTAATTTTTATATAGGTAACGACTCAGGTTTAATGCACTCAGCCGCGGCATCGGCTGTTCCGACATTTGGGGTGTTCGGACCAAGCTATCCTCATCTCTATGCACCGTGGGGCGAAAAATCCTGCTACACAAGGACACCCCAAAGTTTTGATGAGCTTATAGACTATGAAGGGTTTTCGCCAAAAACTCTCACAGATACGCTTATGAGAGGGCTGAGTGTAGATATGGTTAAAAAGGCGCTCGAAAATAATAAAACCCGGCTTTTTGATTGACATATCTTGAGCAAAAGATTACTGCTAGACATAATAAAGATAATTAGAAAGCAGGTCCTTTTATGAACGCAAATACGCCCTCTATATTAATATCCTATGGCTTGGTTGAGTCCCCGAACTTCCCTGAACTGGATAAAGTGATAATTCAGTCCGCACTTAAAACCATGACCAATGCTGTCGGGCGCAGAAATGTAAATCTTGTCATGAGAGATCATCCGGGCGTAACGCCTATGATGGAAATTTTGACGGAAGCGTTTCCTGATAAACTGAAAGTCGTTGACGAAAATGAGCCATTAGAAAACATAATGGAACGGTTTTCACCTGAAGCTGTGGTATTTATGGGCGGGGCGGAAGACGTTGCTCGGGATCATAGTGATCTATCCAAATACGAAAACACAATTTTGTTGCCTTTGTATGGCACTGGTGGAGCTGCTGAAAAGCTGGCCAATGAAGAGGGCGGATATAAAAACTGTCCGGCAGAGGTAAGGGCAGCGGCAGATGATGTCTTCGGTAACGCCGCAATATACGCGCTTAGTAGAAGTTTGGACAATACTCCCCAAGCCGCTCCAGGCGGACCTGCGCCAATGTAATGCCTGAAACTAGAGTGTATTAAAAAGAAAGCCCCTAAATGGGGCTTTTTTATTGGCTTAGTTATTATAATTGCTTTGATCCGCAGCATCAGGTCTGCTAGGAGCTCGTTTCATTTCCTCTGGTGGGGGTTTTGGTCGCCCACCGTGCTTGGAGCGATACTGCATATCTTTTACGGCCTCCACATAGTCTTCCTCACTACGTTGCATTGTACGGTATGAAACATATTCAGTGCGCTCCCATCCCTTGGCAAGCATACAGCCTTCAAAATCATAATAATCACTATTTTCTACAAGCAAATATCCGTCACGTTCAGGCGTTTCCCATGTGTCGAGTGACCTTGTCTGTGAATCCGGATCAGGGTAGGGGGTATTATTCATACGGCGTTGCGTTTTGTCGGCGGGGAAACCGGCTTTAATCACATCCATGCGGTCGAGCTCACGCAACTCAGAAGTACATCTTCCGATGTCGCGCTGAAGCATTTGCTGGGCTTTTGGCCCGCGCATGTAAATGGCTTCACTGGTGTCGGCCTTTTGCCAGTACTGGCTGTCGGGGAAATTGCGGATAGGTTCGCAGGCCGTTACCGCTGTTAAAAGAAAAACGGAGATTAAAAGGGATAAAACGCGCATGTGTTTGAAGTCCTTAAGGGTTATTTTGGCGTAGGATAGCACTTTAAAATAAGATGCTCAATTACCTATTGCCCCTGTTTTGACCACCAGGTTTCAATAATCGGCCCATAAACGGGTGTCTGATTAGGAAAGCCAATTGTGTTGCGCACTGCAATCAGGTCGGAATCCAGATAGAAGAGAGGAACACCAACAACATGGTTTAGAAGAGCCGCATCCATCGCGCGGACATTATCAACAAGTTCTGTCCTGTCTTTAGCTTCGGGAACGGCTTGTGCCAAGGTATCAATTTCGGGATCACAAATCCCCATATAGTTCCAGCGGCCCTGCTGTTCGGCGGCTTCACAACTCCAGTAAATATATTGCTCAGTACCGGGGGAGAGGCTGTTTTGCCAATAATAAGAGACCATATCATAATCATAAACATTAAGGCGGTCACGGAAAGCGGCGCTATCCAGGGTGCGAACGGACGCATTTATACCGAGACGCTGAAGGTTTCTTACAAAATGCAAGGCAACTTTCTCATTTTCGGGTGAGCCACTGAGAATTTCAAAAGTGAAAATAGTGCCATTTTCATTTACACGCTGTCCGGCAGAATTCACATTCCACCCCGCATCTTGCAAAAGCTGTCCGGCGGTCCTTAAGCTTTTACGCATTTCTGCGCGGTCAGTATTGGAAGGGGGCTGCCATAAGCTCTCCGTTTTAGGTGCTTCCAATTCGGAATTGTCAAAGAAACTACCGATTCTTTTCATGCGACCATAAAATATATTCTTGTTAACCCAGTCAGCATCAAAGGCAAGGTTTAACGCTTTTCTTACGCGGATATCGTCAAAAGGCGCGCGCCTCGTATTAAATATAAGCATTTCAGTACGAACCGGGCGGGCATGGCGAAACGCCACTTTCTTAAAGCCACTCTGGCCCCTATAAGCGGTTTCCCATTTCGGAAGGCTGTATTCCATGCGAATATCAAAATTACCTTTACGAAAAGCCTCTAATGCCACTGTGTCATCTCGCAAATACTCATATATCAGACGGTCAAAATTATACTGCCCATTTGCCAAGGCACGGTTATTGGCCCAATAATTCTTATCGCGGGTCAGTGTAATGGATTTTCCGGGATCAACGGACGTGATTTTATAAGGTCCGCTTGTAACCGGTATATCAAGTGTTGAGGAATCAAAGGTTTTACCGGCCCAATAGCTTTTTGAAAGAACAGGCATCATAGCAAAAATCATTGCCGTTTCCTGATCGTATCCTTCCTTGAAGGTAAAGGACACAGCCGAATCACTCACTTTT
The DNA here is from genome assembly GCA_002695035.1 of Micavibrio sp. Classification (GTDB taxonomy): domain Bacteria; phylum Pseudomonadota; class Alphaproteobacteria; order Micavibrionales; family Micavibrionaceae; genus UBA2137. The sequence continues at coordinate 12,514 of NZNU01000074.1, forward strand.
TCTGCAGTCTTTGCCAGTTCGTAAATGCGGCGCATATTGGGGCGGCCTTCAGCCTTTAGCGTTTCAAAAGAAAAAAGCACATCATCTGCGGTAATGGGCGAGCCATCATTAAAGCGCGCCTCAGGATTGAGGTGAAAAGTAATACCGGAGCGATCTTCCGCCAGTTCGGCACTCTTGGCAATCATTGGATAAAGTGTGAAGGGTTCATCCCAAACGCGTTGCATAAGTCTGTCATAGGTCAAGTGCAGCCCTTGGGCGGCTTTTCCTTTCAACGCAAAAGGGTTAACCGAATCAAATGTACCTATGACGGCCTGTCTTAGCGTCCCGCCTTGGGGGGCGTTAGGATTAGCGTATTCAAGATGTGTGGCGGTAGGTACGTATTTGGGTTGTCCATGCATGGCAAGCCCCTCACCAATTCCCAAAATATTATTATCTTGTGCCGATGCTGGCGTAAATTGAAATGTAAACAGGATGATAAATAATGTTATAATAGGCATAGCTATAGAGATAGCAGATATACGAAAAACGTCCAGCCTTGCGTGAGAAACTAAACACATGAAAGCAAAAATCCGTGTTCGCAAATCCTCTTTAATAGATTTTACAGATGTTGATGCATGGGTGTGCTTCATGCCTGAGGATTTGAAAATAGAGGGGGATTTGAACAGTGCCATAATAGAAGCTGCGGGACCTGAATTGGATGAATATATCGTTGATACGTTTTATAAGCCAAAACCCGGCGATGTATTTCACGCCCCATCATTTGGCGCGCCGGTAGACCATTTGTTTTTTGCTGTCATTCCTGAGTGGGAAGGTGGTTTCAATGAAGAAATGCACGAACTGTCCAAATGCTACAGAAGTTGTATTCAGTTGGCCAAAGACAAAGGTATTTCAGATATCGCTTTTCCGGCATTAGGTGCGGACAAATTAAAATTCCCGCAGAGTCGTGCAGTCAGAATCGCTCTTTACGCGATTATAGAGGAAGCCTCAAGCCCACTTGAGACAGTATATATTATGTGCAAGGACGATAAAAACTATCAAGCCTATGTTGAGAAACTGAAAATGCTAAAAGAGCATCGCCACTGGTAAAATATCAAACGCCTTTTATCAAATCTGCTAAAGACTTGGATGGGCGCGGCCCTATATGTGAGATAACTTCTGCAGCGGCAATTGATCCGTATCTTCCGCAAACTGCCATATCTTTCCCGTTTGCATAACCATAAAGAAAACCTGCCGCATAAGCATCCCCGGCGCCAGTTGTGTCAACGAGCTCTTCCGGCTTTACAGAATCTATTTCAGTGCGTTCACCGTCTTTAATGACCATCGAGCCCTTTGCACCCCTTGTAATAGCAGCCACTTCACATTTGTTGGCAATCAAGTCACAGGCTGTTTCAAAATCGGTCTCCATTAAAGCACAAAGCTCATCTTCATTAGCGAATAAGATGTCGACATGATTAAAAATCAGGTCTTTAAAATCTTCGCGGTGGCGCTCAACACAAAAAGGGTCGGATAGGGATAAAGCCAATTGGCGACCAGCCGCCTTAGTGATGGCCGCTGTTTTATAGAAAGCCTGTTTGGCATGAGCCGGATCAAAAAGGTAACCTTCCAGATAAGTGACCTTGGCTTCGCGAACCTGATCTTCTTCTACATCATCAGATGTAAGCTCGGTACAGGCGCCAAGGAAAGTATTCATGGTACGTTCAGCATCCGGTGTAATCAGTACCAAGCACCGTGCAGTCGGTTTGCTGCCAGTGAGCGCGGATGTGTTAAATTCGATACCTTGCGCTTTCATGTCATGCCTGAAAATGTTCCCGAGCTGGTCATCGGCGACTTTACCGATGAAAGCTCCTTTGCCGCCCATGGAAGCGAGGCAGGCTAGGGTATTGGCTGCGGAGCCACCTGACATTTCAGTAGAAGGGTTCATAAGGTCATACAAGTCTTCGGCGCGGTCAGCATCTATTAGCGTCATACCGCCTTTTTCCATTCCGAATGAGCGCTGTTCTTCAATGAAGCTGTCGCTTGCCTTGGCAAGCACATCAACGATTGCATTCCCAACGCCCAGCACATCAAATTTAGTTGTATCCATGACCTCTTACCTTATATATATTTTAAGTGTTAGCTGTTTTGTTAGAAGGACAGTGTAGAGAAAAAAAACGTCAGGCCAAGCCCCAAATGTCAGAAAAAACAACTTCATCCCGTGTCTCAGTCGATGAAAAAGTCATTAAAGCAGCTTTTACTCTGGCCCGTGAATTGGGGTGGGAGACTGTCACACTAAAAGATATTTCCGATGAATCCGGTATTTCTCTTTCCGAAATGCGAAACTATTTTGATGATAAGACAGATATACTTGTTCAATACAATAAGCAGCTAGATAAAAAAGTTCTTGCAAGTGTCAATGGTCAAAACGAGCCTGTAAGGGATCAGCTTTTTGAAATTCTGATGGAGAGGTTTGATCTACTGAATGAAGATAGAGAAAGCCTTAAAGCAATCCTCAGTTCTTTTAAACGTGATCCAAAGCAGGTTCTTCTGTCATGGCCTCATTTATGTCGTTCGATGAGTTGGATTTTAGAAGCGGTAGGTGAGGATACGCGTGGAATTAAGGGCGCGATGAAGGTGGCAGGGCTTAGCGGCGTTTATTTAAAAACACTAAAAGCCTGGATAGAAGATGATTCTGTTGATATGGCGGCAACTATGGCTGCATTGGATAAATCACTTAAAACAGCTGATGAGTGGGTTGGAAGAATACCTATATAAATCAGAGCTTTATAGTTTATATTTGCTGTTTTTGAGTGTCTCATGGTATCGTTTACATAGAATTAAAGAAGGGATATATCCATGAAAGCCATTCAATCATTACGAAATAAGTTTGCAAAAGTAGCCGATACTGTTGGAAAAGCTGCTCGGACAGTAGGTACTGTCGGCCTGGTAGGCTCAGCGGCTTTGGCTTTCACATCTGTGGCTGGTGCTGTTGGTGTCGCACTTTGTTCACAAGGTCTTAGAAGTACAGCTCAAGGTTTTAGGCAGCGCGTCCCTGGGTTTCTAGCGGGCGCACGCCCTGGCTAGCTGTTTTTAGTTTCATTTAGTCCTCTCCATGAACCTAGGGTGCTTGTTTTTAAGCACCCTTTTATTATGCCTGTATGTTTTAAATTGAGTTTCCATACTCCAAGTGCTATCTTGTTACGTATAAAAACAGGGATATAAAAAAGGGATAGCCAGTATGATTAATCGTTTAAAAGCAGGGTTTCAGCGTGCTGCAATGGGGGTCACAAATCTCTCCTCACTTTTCATGAAGGCGGCAGGCATTGGTGTCGGTGCTATGGGGCTTGCACAGCTTTTTACGGTTTCTACAACAGGTATGGGTAGCATGGCTCTGGGACTTACCTTAACAACAGGCGGTGTTTTCCTGCTTTTGGCGGGCATTGGTGCTTACGGTTTGGGGAAAGCCTTTAAAAATGGAATGGGCCGCATGATTGCTGGTGGTCGCGCGCCGGGTTAAATTTTCTTTTTAGGGTACCGGTGTGTTTTCCGGCTTATTTCTACGCTGGTCATCAATCAAAACAGGTTCCTGATCGCCTTTGTCAGGTGAAAAACGGACAAGCCCGAAATCAGTAATTTTCAAAGATGGAATAACACATAAAGGTAGAAAAGCCAGCATCATCGTTGGCTCTTCGAGGGCCGATCCAAGTTCTTTTGAGGCGGCACGCATACCCTCAAGATCCTCACAAACATCCTCAAAGTTTTTATCGGACATCAATCCCGCAATAGGTAATGGCAGCTCGCCAAGAACCTTGCCATTTTTAACAATGACATATCCACCCTGCATTTCCTTGATGCGATTGCACGCTAATGCCATATCTTCATCGCTCGCACCGACACAGGTTATATTGTGACTGTCATGTCCGACAGAGCAAGCAATAGCCCCCTCATCAAAACCAAAGCCTTTCACAAAACCGATCGCTTTGTTTCCGTTACGATTGTGTCGCTCCAAAACAGAAATTTTTAGAACGTCATTATCAAGGTCACGCTGGAGGTGTCCTTTTTCATCAGTTTTGAGGGGAAGTTTTAAGTGCTCTGTCACGATCTGATCTTTTATAAGGCCAATTACATCCTGATTATGCATATCGTTACCGGGTAAATTAAAATCATCAGCACTTAAAGAATTTATATGTACGGAATTAAATCCGATTGGCTTAGGAATGCTCCTTCTTTCGAAGCTATGATCATCAACAAGTTTACCGTTCTTGATGACCGAATCTATATCGCAGGTTTTGTAATCATTCATCAAAACTATATCGGCTTGAAAGCCTGGTGCAATCAACCCGCGGCGTTGCCATTTGGACGTATTCTTGTGTAGCCCAAAACCTTGTGCAGCCGACCAGCTGGCTATACGGTATACATCAATCGGGTCAGCACCTTTGTCTATAGCCGTCTTTATCAGATAATCAAGATGTCCATGCTCGCGGATTTCAAGCGGGTTTCTATCATCGGTACAAAACCCTAAAAATGGTGTTAAACGTGCATCAATAAGAGGGTGGAGGGCCTCCATATCCTTGCAGACAGTTCCCTCCCGTATGAAAACCTGTATGCCTTTGGCAAGTTTTTCGCGGGCTTGCTCAATATCGGTGGATTCATGGCAGTTGCAAATCCCGCAAGCAGCCATGGCATTCAAGGCGTAGCCGGTTATTCCGGGCAAATGTCCGTCCACATGCCCAGTTTCCATTTCGGCGAGTTTTTCCATTGTATCGGGGGCTAGTCCGAGAACTCCGCCGATATCCATGAATTCAGCCAATCCGACAGTGTTAGGATGCGCGGCGTATTTCATCAAAGTTTTTGCATCAAGTTCAGCTCCCGATGTTTCCAGCTTTGTTGCGGGGACACAAGAAGACAGCTGAACAAATAAGTCCATAACAGTATTATCCGAGGCATCCTGAAAATATTTAAGGGCGTCTTCTCCAAGTACGTTGCTGGCTTCATGTGGGTCACACATCGCAGTCGTGGTTCCGTGTTGAAGTACACAGCGGTCAAATTCCATTGGTGTGATCATTGAGCTTTCAACATGGACATGACAATCAATAAAGCCGGGGGCCGCATAAAGATCAGTGCCATCTATTTCTTTTTCGCCGTGATATTCGTCATATGTTCCAATAATGGAATTACCCTGTATTGCGATATCACCCTTTTTGATAGAGCCATCAATCACATTAATGATAGACACATTTTTAATGACGAGATCAGCCTTTTGGCGTCCCATTGCTGAATTAACCGTATCAGAAAGTTTTGCCATTGCGCTCTTCGTCATTTAAATCACCCATCGCTAATTAGAGAGTGTTTTATATAGACATAAAACGGCAAAAAAGCAAGTAAATAGAAGGTAATCTATCTTTATGCCTGTGCATATTGCATCAGGTGGTTTGCCGCATATAGCTCGGAGAGAGCATCAACCAGAAGATCTATATGTTTTAAATCATGTGCCGCTGTGGCGGTCAGTCTTAGCCGTTCAGTTCCTCTCGGTACAGTCGGATAGTTAATAGGCTGCACATAAATATTATAATCCTGCATCAAGGTGTCTGTAACCATTCGACAGCACGTCGGCTCACCCACAATCAGAGGCACAATATGGCTGGGCCCTTTTAAGTAAGGTAAGCCTTCTTTATCCAATCTCTTCTTCAGATATGAGACATTCTTTTTCATGCGGGCGCGTTCTATCTCACTTGTTTTCAGATATTCAACACTTGCATAAGACCCGGCAAGCAGAGCAGGGGGGAGGGATGTTGTAAAAATGAAGCTTGAAGCATAAGAGCGAATTGCATCAATTACGGGTGCAGAGCCCGTTACAAAGCCACCCATAAGGCCGTAAGCTTTACCAAATGTGCCTTCAAGAACATCGACTCTATCCAGTAGACCTTGTTCTTCACTAATTCCACCACCATGAGGACCGTATAGTCCGACAGCGTGAACTTCATCACAATAGGTCATAGCATTATATTTATCAGCCAGATCGCATATTTCCTTGATAGGGGCGATGTCCCCATCCATTGAATAAACAGATTCAAATGCGATAAGTTTAGGTCTGTCGTAGTCCAAACCTTTTAAAAGCATTTCCAGATGATTAAGGTCATTATGTTTGAAAATAACTTTGTCGGCGCGTGAATCTTTTATGCCGTGGATCATTGATGCATGATTTTTCTCATCGGATAAAACCACACAATTCGGGAGGAGACCGGCCAAAACACTTAAAGCGCCTTGATTTGCCACATAACCTGATGAAAAAACCAAGCCTGCCTCTTTGCGGTGCAGGTCAGCTACACTTTGCTCCAATAGAAGATGGTAAGGTGTCGTTCCACAGATATTTCTTGTACCGCCAGCTCCGGCTCCTGTTTTTTCAGTAGCCTCTCGCATTGCATTTAAAACGACCTTGTTTTGACCCATGCCAAGATAGTCATTACTGCACCATAAGGTGACTTCTTTTTTGTCACCATCTGTAGTGTGATAAAGCGCCTTTGGGAATTGCCCGCAAAGCCTCTCGAGGGGAGCAAATATTCTGTATCTGCCTTCCTTGTGAAGATCGTTTATCTTATCTTGAAAGAATGCATCGTAATCCATGATGACCTGAAACATACGCCATCAAAATAAAGATGAAAAGGATAACTTTCTTTTTTTATATGTTATACTGTGTTTCGAAGTTTTTATGTAGCGACGTTGGAGACAGTCAATGATCATTGTTTTTGGAGCATTATCTATCAATATTACAATGCGGGTGGACGATTTGCCTAAGACAGGCGAAAATATATCTGCAAAAGCAATGAGAATGTTGCATACCGGTAAGGCCGGAAATCAGGCATTCGCCGCAGCACGCATGGGGGAGAAGACAGCTGTGGTTGGGTGCGTCGGTGATGATGTTTTTGGTATGGAGCTGACTGATTTGCTGCGCCGGAACGGCACCATGACATCTGGTGTTGCTAAATCAACTTATCCCACAGGTACATCATTAACGCTGATAGATAACGCAGGTAAATCGCAGGTTATCTATAATGCGGGTGCAAACCTTGATACCGATCACGGACAGGTTCCCGATGAAATTTTACTGGATGGCAACATGCTTCTACTCCAGACGGAAATCGATAACGAAGAAAATATCAAGCTTTTGGAGCGAGCAAGTGTATCGGGTGTTAAAACACTGATGAATTTGGCCCCGGCTACAAATCTTTCCAACAAAATGCTTGGGCATCTTGATTATTTGGTCATTAATAGCCGCGAGGCAAAAAAGATCGCTGAAAAGCTAAAAGTTAAATCCAATGATAAAGGACAGGGATTGGCTGCGGCGCTTGCCAAGGCGGGAAAGCTTGTTTGTATAGTGACTTCCGGCCCCGGAGGTTCTATTGCTGTGCAGCCTGACGGCACAGCTGTTAAAGTGGAGGCTTACAAAATTCCTGATGAGGAAGTAAAAGATATGCTAGGCGCAGGGGATTGTTATTGCGGAACCCTTGCAGCAGCCCTTCATATGGGGAAAGACATTGGTGAAGCCATGAGATATGCAAGTGTGGCAGCGTCTTTGTCAGTAAGAAAAATGGGCACCCAAGAGGCCTATCCCTATCTGGATGACGTGAATTCACATCTTGATAATATCAAACAGCCTGAAACCTTTAAGGTTTAGAAAAACTCTACGGATAACTGCTCACCTTTCGGTGAAATACCAGATAATTTCCCGCAGATGCGGCCATTTTTCTGAACATCTTTCATTCGGCTTTCCTGGCTGTATAACCTGAAAGTATCTGTTAGTCCTTCAATCTGGCCAACGGTTCTTACTCCAGAGGTCGAATTAAAGGGAACGTATGAACGAAGACCTGTTGGCGCATGAACAACACTCATGCCGGTTTTATGAACATCAAGAACAATCATTTCAATGTGCTGGTCAAGAGATGCTTTTAGCTTCTCTACTGACTTTTCTTTTGTATATTCTTTTTTGGCAAGTCGCTCGATTTCCCGAAGGTGATTGAGGTGATAGGCTGTTTCTTCCATATGTTCAAGGTCATAAGGCTTGAGACCAAAATCAGTTTGCCCCAATAATGTGTGTACCGCGCGTAAATTAACTATATCCGAATAACGCCGTATCGGACTTGTAAAGTGGCCATAGCAATCAACACTTAGCGCCTGATGTCCGACATTGCTTGTAGCATAAGCATGCCGATCCACCAGCTTTTGATTCAAAATTCTAAATACGGCCTCGGAATCACCTTTTGATCGAGCATCATCTACAAGCTCGGCTAGGGCATCATAAGTAAAATCCTTACCGTCAACAGGGATGGCATAACCTAACTCAGCAAGTCGAGTACGTGCTTTCTTATACGCATCGGGCGTAGCTTTAGGACCGTTTACACGATAAATAAAAGGAATTTTCTTGGCATCAAGAAGGCTGGCCAGACCCTGATTGGCTTCGTTCATACGGGCAGATACAAATTTGTCGGGATTAATACCGCTGTTTTTCCTGAGCTTGAATACATCTTCTACCGTAGTGTCTGCAGGTAGGGGGCCTGATAATGCAGCTTCGTTAAAGTCATGGTAAATATCAA
>NZNU01000075.1 GCA_002695035.1 Micavibrio sp.
TAGGGAAATAAAGCAAATTCACAAAAAGCGGTGCGATCAATACAGTTAGTAATGATAAAGTATAAGGACCAAAAACAGCCAGAATTTGCAAAATATCCAAATTCCAGCTCCAGACATAGCCCGGCAGGTTCCATGGGAACCCAGTGAACATGTGTCCCCGCATCCATTCCGTAGACGTCAGAAGCCCGGAAAAGAGCAACGCATTGCCGAGTGTATACTTTGTACGCTCACTCTGTATCTGGAATATTTTGAGGCAGAAATTATAGGCAACAGAAATTACCGATATAAATCCGGCGAGTAGAGCGGGGAAGCCAACTATCGCTAGCGGTAGTGCCCAGATAAAAGGGTTGTCTTCAACTAATAAGGCGTTCCCTGTCCACCACAAATTACTGATAAAATAGAATGTTGCATAGAGCCAACCGCTAAAGGCTGCTTTTACAGTCCCGCAAGGCATAATGTGGCTGTTTAAAATCCAGTAAAACCCTGCATAGCTTGCCAATGTTAGGGGCACAAAATATGTAGGCGAAAAGCCCAGTCCCCCGATGGCACCGAAAACTATAAGGTATAAATACGGAGTATATTTCCTAAAAAACTGCATGCGCTTTTATCAGGAAGCTTCAGAACTCTCGGTCACAGGATCAAAAGACGTAATGCGCACTCTCTTTAAACGTCGCGGATCCGCATCAAGTACCTCAAACGACATACCTAGACTCTCTTCTTTAAAAACCTCGCCTCTGGCAGGCAGGCGCCCGGCTATAGAGGCAATGAGCCCGCCGACAGTATCAAGATCCTCTTCTTCTTCATCGTAAAGTTTTTTTCCGACCAAGTTTTCCAGCTCATTAATGTCATAGCGCGCATCGGCTATATAAACGCCGTCACCTAAATCAATTATATTAGTTTTTTGGATGAAATCATATTCATCCTGAATTTCACCTATAACATTTTCAATGACATCGCCAATCGTAACCAGGCCATCGATCCCACCATATTCATCTATGACAAGAATCATATGACGCCTTTGGTGCTGCATCATAACCATTAAGTCAAGTATAGGCATGGCAGGTGATGCGAAGGGAACCTCTCTTATAAGCTCTCTGACCTCAATTTTTTCGCCTCTGGCAAAGGCCGATACAATATCTTTAATATGGATGGTGCCCAGAACATTATCCAGATTATCTTCATAGACAGGAAATCTGCTGTGTTGCTTTTCCGTCAGCAAAGAAAGCATGCCTTCTTCGGTAATCTTGACATCGATGGCAATGATATCGGCACGGGGGATCATAACGTCAGTGACTTTCAGGTCTCTTAACCCCACCACGTTGGATATTAAAAGCTTTTCCTGGTCACTGATCCGTGTGTCTTCTTCGAAAGTAGCATCTTCCAGATAGGCATCGACAGCCTCTTTCAATGAGACTGTGTCACCCTTTGATTTTTGGAATATTTTAAACTTATCTAAAAAGCTGTTGCCCTTGTCATTACGGGTCGTTGACTCAGACAGCTGTGTATTGAATTTCATATATCTCTCAAATTTAAATTCTTACCTGCCATTCTTTTCAATTAGAAAGAATAGTCATAAATATGGGTTTTTTATACCTATTTTTTGCAAAATTTCAATTTCTATTCTCTCCATTTCATGGGCCTCATCGTCTTCTATATGATTGTAACCAAGCAGATGAAGGAGACCGTGAAGTAAAAGATGTGTCATGTGCGTTTCAAAACCTTTCTTTTCCGCGTCACTTTCTTGCAGAATCGTTTCATGTGCGAGAATTATATCCCCTAGAGGCCCTCGTATGATATAACCTGTTTTATCGGATGCGGGGAAGGAGAGAACATTGGTTGGTTTGTCCTTACCTCGATATTCGCTATTCAGATTTTGAATGAATTTATTATTTGCAAGCACGATAGAAAGTTCGGCATCTTCAAAACTATAATCTTTAAGAAGGCTGCATAATTGCCCTAACCTATCTACAAACCATGAGTCGGGTATGGCCTGCCATTTGAAACTGTCTTCTCGAAGTACATCAATATCCATGATTTACACGGTCATATGCTTTCAATATTTTTGAAACAAGCTTGTGACGTACAACATCGTCATGATCAAACTCAATAAAGATAATATCGTCCACGTCTTTTAATATTGCAAAAGCTTCTTTCAGTCCGGAAATCTGCTTCTCAAGCAAATCTATTTGGTGAGGATCTCCTGTTATAATCATCTTAGAGCCATCCCCCATACGTGAAAGGAACATTTTCATCTGAGCTGATGTGGTGTTTTGCGCTTCGTCAAGTACGACGCACGCATTTGATAGTGTTCGCCCCCGCATAAAAGCAAGCGGAGCTATCTCTATAGCGTTTTTTATTAAAAGCTTTTCAGTCTTTTCGCGTCCCAAAAAGTCATATAGTGCGTCATATATAGGGCTCAGATACGGGTCAATCTTTTCACGCATGTCACCCGGAAGAAAACCTAGTTTCTCACCTGCTTCCACGGCAGGGCGACAAAATATCATTCGCTCTACTTCACCGGCTTCATAAAGAGAGACGGCTTTGGCCACAGCAATATAAGTTTTACCAGTACCCGCAGGACCAAGACCGAAAATCATATCGTATTTATGAAGCGCGTTGATATAGGCACTCTGGTTTGGTGTGCGCGAAATCAGATCGCCTTTTACCAGCTTTATCTTAGATTTCGCTTCATCAGGTTTTACGTCCGGCATATCGCCCTTCCTTGTAGGGGCTGCCTTGTAAAGATCCTTGCGAGCAAAACGCAGGGCAGCCATTACGTCTTGCATATCCAAATTCTTTTTTCCATTTTCTAAAGAAGAATAAAGGCTCTCCAGTATACCTTTTGCGATACCGACCCCCTGAGGATTGCCGCTGAGAACCAGCTTATTCCCTCTGTCAGCTATTACGATGCCGAGTTCATCCTCAAGATAATTCAGGTTATCGTTATGCTGACCATATATGATAGAGGCCAGACGGTTGTCAGGGAGTTCTAGGGTTTCTGTAAGAGGTTCTGTCTTTGCCATATATAGTGATTAAATTATAGCATATTTTTCTAAAAGAAAGCTAAATTATTAAGCCGCTTTAGTTTTTGTGGACTCAGACTCAGATGTCAATATTTCACCTGTTAAAGAGCTTTGCGTCGCAGTTTTTATTCTTACATTAACTATTTCATTAAGAAGGCGAGGAGATGCTTTTACATGAACAGCCTGATTGTAAGGTGATCTGCCATGAAGCTGGCCTTCCTCGCGGCCTTTTCTGTCCAAAAGAACGGGGAGTATTTTACCCACCTGACTTTCATTAAATTGCTTTTGCTGATCGCCAAGCAGTTGCTGAAGTCTTATCAGCCTCTCTGTTTTCACATCCTCACGGACTAAACCCCGCATATTAGCAGCAGGTGTGCCCGGGCGAGGGCTGTATTTAAAGGAGTAACAAGCCGCGAAGCTCACCTGTTTAACAAGCTCCATCGTATCAAGATGATCTTGCTCGGTTTCCCCCGGAAAACCCACAATAAAATCTGATGAAAAGGCTATATCAGGACGGATCTTTCTTAAATCGTTTATGATATCAAGATACATTTGCGCATCATGCTTACGGTTCATGGCCTCCAGCATTTTATTAGAGCCGCTTTGTATCGGCAGATGAAGGTATGGCATCAGCTCTTTAATATCGCCGTGAGCCTGTATTAGGTTTTCTGTCATGTCGCGCGGATGAGAAGTTGTATATCTTAGTCTCTCTAAGCCATTTATCTCTGAAAGTTCATGTAAAAGATGAGCAAGATCAGCTATCTTTCCATCTTTACCTGCACCATGATAAGCATTAACATTTTGCCCCAAAAGGTTTAATTCTTTTGCACCTTTATCAACTAAACTTAAAGCTTCATCTAAGATTGATTGCACAGGTCGTGAAAATTCAGCACCTCTTGTATAGGGAACCACGCAAAAAGTACAAAACTTGTCACACCCTTCCTGCACAGAAAGAAAAGCTGAGGAGCCTTGCGACTGTGTTTCCTCAGGTAAATAGTCAAATTTCCCCTCTGCCGGAAAGTCAGTATCGATATGACGTTTATTTTTTGAGCCTGACCTTATTCCAGTTAATTTTGACACCATTTCGGGGAGTCTATGATATGTTTGTGGCCCGAAAACAAGGTCCACAAAAGGCGCTCTTTGAGTGATAATTTTACCTTCAGCCTGTGCTACGCAGCCAGCGACTGCCATAATCACTTTTGTGTCACCTTCGCTTTCTTTTTTTATTTTATGCTCCTTGAGGCGCCCAAGTTCAGAGAAAACTTTTTCAGTGGCTTTCTCGCGAATATGACAGGTGTTTAAGACCATCATATCAGAACCCTCGGGCGTATCACTCAGCTCAAACCCCAAAGGTTTTAATACATCTGCGATTCTGTGGGAGTCGTAGACATTCATCTGGCAACCCCAAGTCTTTATATAAAGTTTTTTAGCGCTCATAATTAATTACCGTAAATCATTTGGTCAGGGACGCTTTTAAACCACGATATAGGTTAAATTGCAAGTTTTACTGGACAGTTTGGCGTTTTCCCATTATCTGATTTTATATGAAATTATTTCTCTGTTTACTAACCTTCCTTTTTGGAATTGTCGTCTTTGCGAAAGCATCCTCGGCGGCCTGTTACACCATGGAGCAAGCTGAGGCCGAACAAGGTCTGCGAATCCATAGTGAACTAATGGTCATTGGGTTAAATTGCCGCCATTTATACAGTGCGTATCCAGAAGATCTCTATCAAAAATACAAGCGCTTTACCTCCAATAACGGTGTTCTTTTTGCAGATTATGAGCAAAAGCTTTACAGCTTTTTTTCTCAGCAAGGTAAGGATCCTGACGCTTCGATTAACGCCCTTCGAACCGGCTATGCTAATAAAATTTCAAGTGATGCTGCCACAATGCGTCCTGATTTATTCTGCAGAATGTATGCGCCCAGAATTGACAAAGCCATGGCGATGTCGACTGCTGAAATCAGAAAATGGGCGAGCACGTTTTTCCCGTCTCACCCGGTCAAATATCCTCTATGTAGTGGATAACAAGGCTTTTACGCCTTGTGTGTAACTGGGTTATTTTCCTTTTAGTCTCAGTAGGAGTTTAATAAAATCAGCTTCTTAGTGACTTAATCATATAAAGGTGAGTAATGCCCGAAGATACAAATTTGACGAGTTGTTTTGAAAACGGTTCAACGGCGGACCAGTCTATTGACTGCATGTTTGAAGGTCTTGCCAATCTTGCTGAAAGCACAATTCTCTATTCAATTGATTTCACGCTTACATCGTCTTCCGGTACAGTAAGCGAGCATTCATTGCCTTTGTTAATTATCTGGCTTGGCGTGGCAGGTTTGATATTCAGCCTGTATTTTGCCTTTGTAAATATAAGATATTTTAAACACTCTGTTGATGTTGTTCGCGGTAAGTTTGATGAAGAGGGGACAGACGGACAAATAAGTAATTTTCAGGCTCTTGCGGCCTCACTTTCAGGCACAGTTGGACTAGGTAACATTGCAGGTGTAGCGGTTGCCATTTCCATGGGAGGCCCCGGTGCGGTCGTTTGGATGACCCTGATGGGCCTTTTTGGAATGAACACAAAGTTTGTTGAGGTCGCACTTGGTGTAAAATACAGGACTCATGCTGATAAAGAAAATTTATCAACTATATCAGGCGGTCCCATGTATTACCTTAAGCAGGCTTTTGTTAAACATAATCTCCCAAAGGTAGGCGCCGTTTTTGCCGCGTTTTTTGCAATTTGCTGTATAGGCGGTTCCATAGGTGGCGGTAACATGTTTCAAGCAAATCAGGCGTTTGAGCAGTTTTTATTTGTAACGGGCGGCGAGGATAGTTGGTTTAACGGAAGAGGCTGGGTTTTTGGTGTCGGTTTGGCACTATTGACCGGGCTAGTGATTTTGGGGGGCATTGAGTCTATTGCAAATGTTGCCTCAAAACTTGTTCCTGCGATGGGCGGCCTATATCTTGTCTCCGGTCTAATTGTTATAGCTATGAGCTATCAGGCAATTCCCGAGGCTTTTTCAATGATGTTTACAGATGCATTTACTCCGGCCGCAGGCCTCGGTGGATTTGTCGGAGGTTTACTTGCAGGTGTGCAACGCGCTTCATTCTCAAATGAGGCAGGTCTTGGTTCGGCGGCTATTGTCCATTCAGCCGCCAAAACAGAATATCCTGTGCGTCAGGGTTTTGTTGGTATGCTTGGGCCGTTTATTGACACTATTGTGATCTGTAATGTAACGGCTCTGGTAATTATAATTTCAGGCGTATACCAAGACACAGAAGGTTTGGCAGGTGTTGACTTGACTTCCAAAGCATTTGCTGACGGCATTAGCTGGTTTCCATATGTTCTTGCCGTAACTGTCTTCCTGTTTGCTTACTCCACTCTGCTCACATGGTACTATAACGGTGAAAAGGCTCTTGCCTATTTGTTAGGGGAACGTGCCTCGGTCAGAACTTTTTATAAAATTGTCTTTTTGTTCTTCATCGTAATCGGGGCTTCCGCACAGCTTTCAAATGTCGTCAGGTTTTCGGACGCGATGCTTTTTTCCATGGGTATCCCAAATCTAATAGGGCTTTACATGCTTGCACCTGAAATTAAGCGTGACCTAAAAACGTATAAAGAAAAGTTTTTTGCAAAATAGGGGCTACTCATTGCTTTACATGGATAAACTTTTTATCAATACTTTCTAAAGTATTATCAAAGCTGAGTAATTAAAGGCACCGGAGAACAATGCCCAAAACCAAATTTTGTAAAGGCCTGTCAGACATATCCGACACCTATATGGCGATGATTTTCGACCAGTGGGGCGTATTGCATAATGGTGTTGAAGCCTATGACGGGGTTATAGACTGTCTGAAAGAGCTTCGAAGTCGTAAAAAAGTCATCATCCTTTTGTCCAATACAATGATGAGAGAGACCGAAAACAAGGCTTTACTCAAAAAAATGGGCATAGGCCCCAGCCTTTATGACCGTATTATATCCGTTGGGGAATTTATATCTTCGGGGTTTGAAAAACAAGAAAACGAGGTTTTTAAGAATTTAGGAAATCGTTATTATAGTTTCCACAAAGGCGGCGTTTACGATTTTATTGAAGGCGTGCCTGTCGAGAGAGTAAACGACGTTACGGAGGCGGAGTTTGTCCTTGTTACAGGCCATGATATTTTGGAAAAGTCAGTTAAGGAATTAGAGCCTGAGCTTAAGAAAATAGTACAGAAGGGCCTTAAAACAGTTTTTGCCATACCTGATAGCAGGGGGCTCCTCTCTCCCAATTATATAATGGGACCAGGTCTTCTTGTAAGGCGCCTTCGTGATTTCGGTGGTGTGATTTTTTCTGCCGGAAAACCACATAAACCAATTTTTCAGGAATGTATAAACTACCTTCAAAGTAAGGATATATATCCGGGGCACACAGTCATGATAGGTGACACTATGGCGCACGACATGGTCGGAGCCAATATGTCTGAAATAGATGCCTGTTTTGTGAAGTCCGGATTGCACTCAGGTACATTCAGGAATGCCCAAAACCTTCGTGATGTTGATATGGCACTGAATGTATTGATAGCTCAATATAATGTAAGGCCAAATTACCTTATTGAGCGTGTAAAATGGGGTGAAGCCTTGCCTGACAGGAAGCATCGCCGTCGCTTACAGCCTGGCGAAAGAGCGCGCCGTAGGCAGATAAGAAGAAAAAGACTCAGTAAAGATGATTAAAACGGCATCATTCGTCGTGATTTATAACTAGAGCTTCGATCCCGGCTTTTATTTCGGGAATCATTCTTTCTGTAGCCTCTTCTCCAAGCTCGATAAGCTCCTTGGCACGCTCAAATTCTAAAAGACCTATATGCCCGACAGGCGCTTTAATATGAATATCAGGCGGGTCACCAGCAAGACGTGATCGGGTCAGGCGATCCTGTATTATAGTCAAGGATGACACCATGACACCAAAAAGACTTGGTGTTCCCGCATCATTGCGTCGAAAAATACGCCGGGAAAAAGAGTTCTTGCTTAATGTTTTTTGATCTACCTCAGATGCACCATCTTGGCCGAACATGTCAAATCCCATTACGCTTTGATAGCTCGAGCCTTTCCTTTGAGCCTTTCCAATAAAATCAGCATTAAGGTCGACACCTATAGTCATTCGCGCATTTAACGCGTGGCACGGAGCAATGGGCACGGGATTAACTAAGGCTCCATCAATAAGAAAACGGTTATTTCTCTCCACGGGAGGGAAAACTCCGGGCAAAGCAAAAGATGCCTGCAGAGCATCCACCAGTAATCCTTTTCTAAGCCAGACTTCGTGCCCTGTACCCATGTCTGTAGCTATTGCAATAAAGGGAGAAGGAAGGTCCTCAACCTTTAAATCACCAAAATTCTCCTCTAGCAGTAATTTAAGGTGTTTACCGCCAATTAAACCGGGTGCACGGACCTTGATATCCATGTAGGAAAAAAGTTTTCTGCGCGTCAAGCTTAGGGCCCAATCCTCTAGATCGTTGAGCCTCGTTGCAAGAAAACACGCTCCGACAACAGCCCCCATGGATGTGCCCGTTACAATTGACGGGATAATACCGTTTTTCTTTAAGACCCTTAAAACACCGATATGTGCAAAGCCTCTGGCAACACCACTGCCGAGCGCAAGTGCCAGCCCGGGTATAGGTTTGTCTTTATTTAAAGTTTTATTTTCTTTATCTTTTTGCATGGTTTTGATATCCAACGTAATTACTAATATACCAAAAGTCTTAAGAAAGTGATATTTTCAGGTATCTTGCTATGCAGCAATCCCAAATTCAAACAGAACAGTCTAATTTAAAACTAATTAAAAGACTTGTTACGAATTACCTGAAACCGTATTCGGGGCAACTGGCTATCACGGTTTTCTTTATGTTTCTAGCCTCTGCTGCAGTCGCAAGCTTTGCCAAGGTTTTACAGCCGGTCCTTGATAAGGCACTTATAGGCATTCAGGACGGATCCAGTAATATTAGTGATGTTTGGCCCATGGCAGGTTTTATATTCGGATGCTTCTTTGTAAGTGGTGTAGCGACGTATATTCATGTCATTAAGATGAACAAGATTAGCCAATCAATAGTAGCTGATATTCAAAAGGATGTTTTCTCCCATTTTATGAAGTTAGAGCTATCTTTCTTTCATTTACACCCAAGCGGACAATTGGTTTCACGGATTACCAACGACGTAAATGTTATGAGAGCGGCTGTTTCGGATAGTGTCACCAGTTTTGGAAAATATCTTATTACATTGATGCTTTTACTGGGTGTTATGATTTGGCAGGATTGGAAACTAGCCCTTATAGCTCTCACAATATTTCCAGCAGCGGTTTTCCTTATTAACAAGATTGGAAAAAAACTCAGACGAATTTCCCACTCTATACAGTCGGAAAACGCTAAACTCATGGAAACGCTTATCGGTATCTTTCAGGGAATACGCCAGGTTCAGGCTTACGGCATGGAGGAATACGAAAAAGAAAGATCGGGTAGGGCGGTTAATACCGTACGCAACTTAAATATAAAATCTGTACGTGTGGGTAACTTGTCAACGCCAGTCAATGAGCTGCTTGTAGGCTGTATCATTTGTATAATAATAGGCTTTGGAGCGTACAGAATTTCACAAGGGGAGCTGACTCCCGGGGGGTTGATATCTTTTATAGCCGCATTTATCCTTGCCTACGAGCCTATTAAAAAACTTGCCAAGCTTAACAACTCATTGCAGATCGGTTTAGGCGCAGCTGACCGCATATTAGCAATGCTTGATATTGATCCAGAAATCGTTGATTCCGCAGATGCGCGTCAGCTACATGTCAAAAGCGCCGAGATTAAGTTCGAAAAAGTCTCATTTTCTTATGAACCACAATCTGATGAAAAAGCGCTTCATTGCATCGACTTGATCGTAGAGGCGGGAAAAACAACTGCGTTGGTCGGTCCCTCGGGTAGTGGCAAAACAACGATTTTAAATCTTGTTCCGCGTTTCTATGATGTAACAGAAGGTGTCATAAAAATTAATGATATCGATATTAGGGAATACTCTGTTTCATCGCTGCGTAAAAACATTGCCTTGGTCTCACAAGATATTACTATCTTTGATGATAGCGTAATGGCAAATATCTCATATGGCACAAAAGATGCATCTTTTGAGGAGATCAAATCTGCTGCAAAAGCCGCCGCTGCCGATCTGTTCATTGAAGACATGCCTGAAAAATATAATACGCGTCTCGGTGAAAACGGCGTTAAACTGTCGGGCGGGCAGAAACAGAGAATTGCAATCGCGCGCGCTATATTAAGAGATGCCCCTATATTACTTTTAGATGAAGCCACATCGGCTTTGGATAATGAATCAGAACAACTTATCCAGAAAACGCTGGCAGAGCTTCAAAAGGGTCGCACAACTCTAATAATCGCTCACAGGTTATCTACCATCCGTGAAGCAGATAGAATTGTTGTCCTGGAAAGAGGTAACATAAAAGAGCAAGGTAGCCATGAGAGCCTCTTGGAGCAGGGTGGGCTTTATAAGCGTCTCTACAATAGCAGTCTCAGCGAATAACAATGAGAGACGCAATTATAGCAGCGGTGACATTGTATGTAGGCTTAATTGGTGTTTTATACTTTATGCAGTCCAAACTTATTTATCACCCACCAAAACTTATCAAAAATGCCCATGATAACGTCGATATTGTAAAAATATCGACAGATAACGGTTTACAGCTCATGGCAAAATATAAGCAAGCTGAAACGCAAGGTAAACCTGTCATTCTTATCTTTCATGGAAATGCCGAAGACGTTTCTCGTCATGCACCGGATGTAGACATCTTTATTGAAAAAGGCTGGGGCGTGCTGCTAGCTGAATATAGAGGGTACTTTGGAAACCCGGGTCAACCTTCCGAGAAAAACTTAAAAGCTGATGCCCTGGCTTATTGGAATTTTCTTCTCGAGCAAAACATACAGCCAGAAAATATAATTATTTACGGACGGTCACTGGGAAGCGGAATTGCAGCTTATCTTGCCCATCAAAAACCTGCCTCAAAAGGCGTCATTTTTGTTGTTCCCTATAACTCCCTTTTTAATGTAGCAAGTGAGCGTTATCCATTTATACCATTTATGAATTTATTTATGAGAGATAAGTATGACAGTTTAGAGTATATTGAGGATATAAAACCTCCGAAACTATTTATAGTAGCCGCAAATGATGAGGTTATTTCGCCGGATCTTGGTATAGACCTTTATAAAAAGGCGCTCGCACCTAAAAAGCTGGAAGTTATTAGCGACGCAGGCCACAACACTGTGTATACTCATGATACTGTTAATAAAATAACTGCATTTATAGAACATTTATGAAAATTTTAACTCAAGGATTGAAAGTGGTACTAGGTAATTTTCTAAAAACACTCTTCGTAATCATATTACTCTTTCCGGTCGCTTCATGTGCGGATGAGGGGGGAAGCCGCTTCTCTATAGCAGACAAAGCTTCGTATAGTATTGAAATAGCTGATACAGATCTCAAGAGGGAGAAAGGTCTTATGCACCGTGAGGAGATGGATGAGGACCATGGAATGCTTTTTGTTTTTCCCGGCGAATATGTGGAGCGTAATTTTTGGATGAGGAATACTTATATTCCGCTGGATATTATCTTTCTGGATGATCAAGGCGTGATAAGTTATATACATCAAAATGCTAAACCATTAGATGAGACGATTATTTCCTCGAATGGACCTGCTGCTGGTGTACTTGAGGTCAATGCGGGACAATCAGAGAAAAACAATTTTGAGATAGGTGATAAAACTAATTTTCTGAAATTCGTACCAAATCTCAATTCTAGGGTTGATAGAGACTGAGAATTTGTGTACATAAAGCAAATAAAGTTCGGAGTGTAGCGCAGCCTGGTAGCGCATCTGCTTTGGGAGCAGAGGGCCGGGGGTTCGAATCCCTCCACTCCGACCACTTTAATTTATGACATCCGTTTATTATGACACTACGCGCAAAAATATATCAGCCATCGAAGAACACTATGCAGTCCGGTCTTGCAAAGACTGGTATGTGGCGTCTTGAATATGAAACAGAAACGGCACGTCAACCAGAGCCTTTAATGGGATGGACGTCGTCTAAGGATACACTTAACCAAGTCAGGGTAAATTTTTCCACTTTGGATGAGGCCATCGATTTTGCCAATAAAAAGGGTTTCATCTACACTGTTATGCCGCCACATGAGCGGAAAATAACGCCTCGTAATTACGGAGATAATTTTAAATACTTTCCACCCGAGGAAAATACTGGTAAATCTTAATACACTGAAATTCTTCTCTTGCGGTCCCGTAGCTCAACCGGATAGAGCAACTGCCTTCTAAGCAGTAGGTTGTAGGTTCGAGTCCTACCGGGATCGCCATCTCTTTATTTTCACAAACTTTATAAAATCATAAAAAAATGTCCGGAGACTTAAATAAATAAGAACTCCGGACAAACGGTAATAGAGGGTGTGTAAAAACAATATAGGTGATGTATTCTTATTTTAGCAAAGGAAAATATAACTTTATCCGTAATTATAGAAAATAGAGAGTTTCTCTTGGTAAAAAGTAAAATAAGCGTATTTGCGTAAGCTTAAAATATGGCCAAAATGTGGCGCAGGTAAATTTTGATTCGTATTCCCAGTTAAACGTCTATTAAGAAATACCCTTTAAAATTCTTGATATATGAAGAAAAATATTCCAAAGCAAAGTAATAATATCGAAGGCGGCTTCACACTCGTTGAAATGGCTATGATGATTTTTATAGCTGCGCTCATAATGGTGCCGATGTACACAATTATTATGCAGGTCTCGCAACTAGGTCCTAATGACCGAAGATTTGATATTATTCGTGCCGCTCTTGCCGAACATGTTAGGGTTTATGGATATTACCCATGCCCCGCAAGTCTGTCGGCAGCTCCCGGTAACGCGTTATATTTTGAAGGTAATCCTGCCGGTAGTGGCTGTCCAGGTGCTATAACAACAGCAGGTCCAGTGGCGAACAGGGTAAGTATCGGTGCAGTGCCAGTTGAGCCTTTGTCGCTTGCGATGGGGTGCAATAAAGCCACGGCCGCCAATCTCCTGGACACTGAAACATATGCCGTACTTCGCGATCAGCTTGTATCAGTAAGCGATAGGTTTCGTGATGCTGATTATGAAGAGGAGTTAGACCTTAATAATGATGGCACCGTCAGTGCCGCAGAGTATAATCAAGGCCGTCTTAACAACAGACTGCAAAAAGAAGATTGCATAACATACGATCACCTTCTTGATGAACACGGAAGCAAAATTATTTATGCTGTAACAACTAGCCAGACAGACCCTGCCACGGTTGATCTTGCAAATCCAAATACAGGTAGAATTACCTTAAGAGGTAGTGGAGGGGCTGCTTTTTCCAACTCACCGGACTTTATTTTATTAAGTGTCGGTGAAGATAGAAAGGGGGCTTATAATGAAAATGGCACTGTATCAGGCATTGCCTGTAATTCCTTGCCGGGCGCACAAGATATTGAAAATTGTGATTACACACTTCCGGGAGCAGCAAATGCGCGGTTTCGGATAATGCCTACATCGCTTGTTCAAAATAACCAATATTACGATGACTATATTGATTTCTCCCTTGATGGGGCCATAAGTGAAAATGATTTCTGGTATAATATGTCGAACACGGATGATTTGATGTTTAATCCAAAAGGGCGTGTTCTGATTGAAACAGTTGGGATGGACGGCGCTAATCTCAAAGCATCCGAAGACGACAAGCTGGTAGTCAATGAAGGGAACTTTAAAAGCACTAACCTTTCTACAAAAGGACACGTAAGAAGCAAACAAAATATAACCGCAAGCGGTACAGTAACGGGGCGCAGTGCTGTGCGCGCTAAAAAGTTTTGTTACTCTGCATGTTAGGACATAAGGCCAATTTAATGAAAATGGATTTAAAAAGTACAAATAAAAGCTGTCAGCAAGGCTTTACACTTATTGAGGCCGCGGTGGTCATAATGATTGTGAGCCTCGTTATGATCCCGGTTTTCGGGTTTATGCAGTATAAACAGAGGGTTGATAACCAAAAAGATATGTCGGTTAACTACGAAAGAATAACAACTGCGCTTGAAATATTTCTAAAACAGAATGGTCGCTATCCCTGTCCGGCGGATGCGACCATGTCGATTGGCACAAATAACTTCGGTGATGAAGTTTGCGGCGGCACAGGTGTGAATTCAGCTAATAATATATACCGGGGAGCCGTTCCCACAGCAGCACTTAACTTGCCGTACAGACTTGCTGAAAACCATGATGGCTGGAAACTTCAATACGTTGTAGACCAAGATCAAACAACAGAGGCCAATTATAATGGAGCCGGAAATATAAATATTGTTGATCGCGGCGGAAACCCTGTCTCATCAGGGGTGATTTACGTTCTTGTTGATCCGGGAATAGATGGGAAGGGGGCTACCTCAATGTTTGGTGGGGCGGGCCCAGCATGCGGTGCCACAGCTAACGATTCAGAAAATTGTGATAACGACCGTACATTTGTGGATAGTGAAAAAACCGATATTTTTAATACTGCATCAGCTAATTATTACGATGACACAATATATTTTCAAAGACCGAGAGAGGATACTGGTTTTTGGATGACACAAAGAAACCCAGGTTCGCTAAGCGGACTCAATATCGTTAATAGAAATCCTGGTAATATCGGAATTGGTACAGATACACCATCCGAGAAAGTCGATGTTTCAGGCAATGTACGAGTGGACGATGATGGATCTGGCACACCGACCGGAGGCTCCGTAGATGTAGAAATGACGATAGAAGCCGCGGACATAAATGCGGATAACGAAGTCATTATAGACCAAAGGATACTGTCTCCAAGATTTACCTATGGAGCATCACCGTGATGAAAAATAACTCTGGCTTTACCTTAATTGAGACTTCGATCCTTATTATAATGATAAGCTTAATACTTGTGCCCCTTTTCGGGTATATGACGCAAATAAGGTTGCAAGAAAAAGCGATTGCAGAGGAGGCTGAGATGGATACTATTCTGGCCGCGATTGCAAAATTTCTTAAAGAAAATAACAGATACCCTTGCCCAGCAAGTTTAAATGCAGCCAAGGGCACTGCAGCATATGGAAATGAGAGCTGTGGAATAGGCGGGCCGGGAATATCTTCACGCGGTGGGTTGCCTACGCAACAGCTAGGATTGTCCCAAGACTATGTTACAAATAATTATGACTGGAAGTACATATATGCCGTTCAAGCTGATCAAGCGGTTACAGGTACATACGATTCGACTGAAAGAGACCTTGTGATTAATTTCGAGGGAGGCGGCAGTACAACTAGTGCTTTTGTTGTTATCAATCCCGGTGCCGATGGCAAGGGCAGCAGAAATGCAAATGGTAGTGCGGGGCCTGCTTGTGGAGGCTCTGCCGCTAAAGACGCTGAAAACTGCGATAACGATATAACCTATTTCGATGGTTTCAATTCCAAGCTCAACAACATTAATGATGCGGATTATTTTGATGATACGGTTTCATATGCTGTGGCGCGGGAGGAGAGCACACATTGGAAAACTAGGGATAGTACATCGGGCAATCTTGATATTTCAATCAGGAAACCGGGAGGTGTTTCTATAGGGATAGATGGTACTACTGGCGCTCCCGCCGATCCCGGAGCAAACAAATTATTAGTAAAGGGTGGAAATATTCGTATTAATAGAGAAAATAGTAACGGTGGATCACTTATGGTCGATAATACTATTGATTCCGAAGATAATGTTCAGTCTTCTGAAGGCAATATGGATGTGGATGTCGAGGTTAGGTCACCCATTTATTACTATGATTAATACTACCTAAAGTGTATAAATTGATTCATTAACTTTTTTTTATTAAATTTTATGTATATTTTATATATGTGCATATTAAATGAGGGATGCGAGGTCTCGCTTTGTTGAACAAAAACTTAAAAAAAGCTTTTATAGCGCTTCTTCTTGTGGCTATTCCTTTACTTAGCTATACAGCTTATTCCATTGCTGCAGAGACCAGAACGGATAAAACCGCCAACAGCCCCGGTATTTCATTTAGTGAATCAGAATATTCTATTGAAGGTTCTACTATTACTCTAGACGGGGCAGTAACCACATCTGATATTGCTGCCTGTAATGTAGGTCCGAACGTTACGTGCAGAAATTTAACTGGCAGTAATCCGGAGTTAGTCTATGAATGCTCCGGCTTATCGACGAGTGTCGGAACTGGTGGCTGGACTGAAAAAGTAAGAAATGGGCAATGTTGGACAAATTTAGATGTTGTATATTTCGAAGGAACAATAAACGAAACTATTGTTGTTCCAAAGCCTTCCGGTGCATTAACAGCCCCAAATATGAGTATTATTAATCAGAGTTCAGATTGTCTTACTACAGTTAAAGGAATTTGTATTCACAACTATGACGGTTCAGAAACACTCGAAACAAACACGGGTGATGATATGTTTGCACTTCCTTTGGGAGGCGGCAGTTTTGTTGAATACCCCGTATTAGGCCTTACAGATCCATTCAGCTTAAAACATGTATCCAGATTCTCCAGTTCAAGCGATAAATATCCTGGTAAAAAACTTATGGTGCCATCGGGTCCCCCGAGCGATTATTCAGATTACAAAAGCTTCTTAAGAAATCCACCAAGTTTTGTTTCAGTACGTGATGGCTGTTATCCAGCTAATTTTTCTATATGCAAAGGTGATCCGGTCACACCACCAGCTATTGACGGAGCTTGCCCAGTACCTGATATAAGTAACGTGCATATGGCCTCACAACCTGCAGAACTTACTAGTGCATATAACGAAGTAAATCTTTGTAGCCGCGGTACATTCGAAGATGTAGCAGATACATCAGTGGATTTTAAATGGAGATGTAAAGGAATACACGGAGGCAGTGACGCACAATGTTCTTCAAAAACACCTGTTCCTGGGATTTGTGGGTCATCCAATAACCAATTTTTCTCAGCACAACCTTCAAACAACTTGTGCTCCAGAGGCGCTGTTGTTTCGGTTTCTGGTAATGGCCCTTGGACATGGCAATGTGATAGCCTTCCGTCCGGCGCTCTTCCACCGGTAGACTGTAGGGCAAATCTAAGCATTCAAGGTCAATGTGGCGGTGCTGATAATTCCTCAGTAGCAAGAGCACCTTCCGGCAATTCATTATGCAGCACCGGAGACCCAACAACAGTTTCTGGTAATGGCCCTTGGACATGGAAATGTCAAGGTACTGACCTTACATCTTCTGCAGATGATGCAACTTGCACGGCCAGACTTAACGTCTGTGACCCGGGGCCGACTGGTAACCCTGAAAACGGGACCTGTGGATCAGCACATGGCGATGAATTCTTAACTGCCTCCGCTGTTGCTGCTGCACAGAGATGCTTAACAGGAAACCCAACAGCTGTAGTTGCTGCAACAAACTCATTCAGTTGGTCATGTACTGGAACAGGCGCGGGTGCTACCAACCAAAATTGTGCAGCTGGCAAGGCTCCCACTCCAACCTGCCAGCCTCCCGCCACTGGCTCTGATGAGAATGGAACTTGTGGCGCAGCGCATGGGGGTACATTTGCCAGTGCCTCGGCTGTTAACTCGGCAGGGCGATGCCTGACCGGAAACGCAACTTCCGTTGGATCCTCAGGTTCGAATTTCACCTGGTCATGTAACGGACAAGGCTCCGGTGCGAATGATAGCTGTACAGCCACTAAGTCAGTTTCATATAACGCTGAATGCAAAGCTTATGCTTCAAGTTATAATTCACAACCCGCGACAAACAATAACAGCGGATGTGTTAGCGGTACATATCAGGATGTAACAGACACCTCATCCGAATTTAAATGGCAGTGTGTTGATGGTACAGCTATTGCCCAGTGCTCAGCAACAGTCCAAGCTGCAACAGGAAGCTGGCGTCTAGACTTTACATCAGTTGAAGATTTTGGATCCTGTCGTGATAGGCTTTCAGGTAATCGCTGGTGCCCTGGTAACCAAGCACCTACAGGAAGTTGTAGTCCTGGTTCTTCATGCATACACCAATCGGCATGTAGAGAGCCTGCGCAAAACTCAATGACCGCTTATAAAACCTGGGATCATTATGTTTGTGAGTAGAGTGCAAGTTTAGGGAAACGCTTTTAAAATTTTAAAATGAAGATTAGGAAATAAACATGAAAACATATAGATATATAGCCCTGATAGCTTTTACAGCCGTCACATGTTTTTTCCTGTCTACTTCAGAAGCATCAGCTGCGACAGGAACTGCTGCTTTATGTGGAGCAGCGAACGGCCAAGAATACAGTTCCGCACCTTCTAATGATGCACTTTTATGCGCAAGGGGAAGAGCATCTACTGCTACATCTTCTGGGACAAGTTGGATATGGCAATGTACAGGGTCAGGATCATATGGATCTGTAAATTGTTCAGCTCAAAACTGTGCTCCCCCACAAATTCTTGGTGCATGTGGTCCTGCGTCAGGCACAAATGTCTCTTCTGCCCCAACAGGCGCAGCCAATTTGTGCGCAAATGGTACACCAACTGTTGTTTCTGGCTCAGGCCCTTGGACTTGGACATGCCGAGGGGGTAATAATTCAACCAGTGCTGATGATGACAATTGCTCTGCAGGGAATGTAGCAACAGCTGCGTGTATACCTACAGGGCAGCCTGTTCCTCCAGGTCAAACGCAATGTCCGACGAGCCAATGTTTTTTCTGGGTAAGCTCTGTAGGCCCTCATGCAAGATCTGCTGGTGAATATATTGATAGACAAGAGCAGACATCAGCGGGACCTAAAGGTTCAGTTCTAGTAGGAGAGGGGAGCTATCCAGATAGCTATGCAGGTGGTAATGGGGCATTTGCACAAGCGACAGCAGGAACTTTCGATGGAATTGCTATAGGTTCAGGAACTAGAGTAAGAATTTATAGAGATACTAATTACAGTGGCCCACTTTTACTTGATATAACAGGACCAAAGGTTCTAAGTAATTGTGTTGCTGCTAAGAATAATGGAGTGTTTGGCTGGCCTGAAAATTGTAATGACTGGCTAACAGATAGTTCATGGGGATCACATAATCCTAGTTTCTACTCACAATTTCCATCATCTTCTCGCGAAAACTTTAGTGGCAATATGTGGGATCTAGGAGGTCGTGATTATGACCAAAACCAGAAAAACATACCCCCTTATTTATGGGTGCCGGCAAATCCAACAAGCGTTCGTGTTACTTGTAGCGGAGGGTCTCCGACACCTCCACCTCCGACACCTGAAGACCCTGGTGAAGCAGCATGCGGACAATCTATGACATATAGAGCAACTGCAGCATCCGAAATAAATGACTTTACATGTCCGCCAGACCGTAAACTTTGGAATAAAGCAGATCTCAGCTCTCCAAAAGTCTATCAGAGTACGAGTGGATACAAAGGTGTAAAGCCTGCAGGAACATTTGGATGTGATGTGGATGCTGCATGTTCTTCTTCATCACAAGGAAGATCCTGTGTTGATCAATGTGGCGAACAAAGATTAGACGGAGAACAATGGTGTAGTTATGAACAAAGCCCTCGCCCTATTAAATGTGTCGACGGTAATGCCCAACAGCAGCCAAGCATCAATGGAATAGGGTGTAATGCCAGCGGACCACTTAGATGCCCATAAGAGAGTTTAAAATTAAGGAAAGCAACATGAGAATACATAAACATCTATATATCGCAGTCATTTTAGCGGTTTCGTGCTTTTTCCTTATTATGCCCGAAGCAAGTGCCACAGGTCGGGCAGGGCAGTGCGGTCCCGCTAATGGTGCTGAATATTCGGCCGCTCCCACTAAAAAGACAGATATGTGCCGTTATGGTTCACCCACAACAGCAACTTTGTCCGGCTCTACATATAATTGGGTCTGCCAAGGTTCTGGAACTAGTGGCAACGCAAACTGTTCCTCTGTTAAATGTAACCCACCTGAGAACGGTCAATGTGGTAGCGCCAATGGTACAACTGTGGCATCTAGACCAACATCTAATTTATGTTCCAGAGGGTCTGCTTCTGCGGTATCAGGCTCAGGTCCATGGAACTGGTCATGCGATGGTCAATATGGCGGATCACCAGCCAGCTGTAGTGCCAACAGAATTCCGCCTGTTAATGGTCAATGTGGTAGCGCCAATGGCACTACTGTGGCATCTAGACCAACATCTAATTTATGTTCCAGAGGGTCTGCTTCTTCGGTATCAGGGTCAGGACCGTGGAATTGGTCATGCGCCGGACAATATAGCGGATCACCAGCCAGCTGTAGCGCTAACAAGGCACCCGATCCTGTGAACGGTGTATGNGGNTCNTCNGCGGGAAGCTGTTCAAGTGGNACCAAAGCCAATGATAACAATGCTAGTGCCTGTGGTACTACGCGTACGTGGCAGTGTAGNGGCAGTAACGGTGGGAATACCGCTTCATGCTCAAAACCTAATGCGGCTTGCGCGCCCCCTGTAAATGGTAAATGTGTAGCCGGTTTGCCTAGAGTTCAAAACTCTTGGAACAGCACATACAAAAAATACGTAGCGGCTGTTCAGTCTTCTTGGTGCGCAAGCGGCCAGGTTCGCGGAAATGTTACTGATACTTTAACACAAGTTCCAGGAGGCTATTATTGTGATGGGCAAAACGGCGGTGATACAGTATCTTGCCCAGTTGGCGGACCGGGGAATATGTAAGAAATGATTATTTTATGACTGCCCAGATGTTGTAATAATCATCCGTCCATAAAACGCTCTTGTTTTTGGAAGGTTGTAAAAGTGACCAATTTAAATTCTCACCTAAAACCTCATTGTTCTCAGGCGGTTTTAGAAAAAGAAAATACTGGTATTTATAGTCGCCTCCGAAAGACATTTCCAATTCATAAACAGGCATCTTAAACTCATGTGAATATGCAGCAAACAGCGGTGTATAGTCAAAGTAACTGGCAGGAGCCAAGAACACCAAAGCTCCCCCAGGAGCTAATTTGCTCAAATATATTGTAAAGGCTTCTTTTGTCATCAGGTGAAAGGGTACTGTAGACGAACTCGTCGCAGTGGAGATAATTCCTCCGTAATATTCATCAGGTTTCTTTAATATCTCCAAACGCGCATCACCCAGGGAAATATCATAATTTTCACCACACAAGCTCAATGATTTTAGTAAATCTGGATTACTGGCAATATCTATAACATTTTGACTAATTTCATAAAATTCTATCTTCGTTTTACCTTGAGTAAGACAAAGATCACTGCCGCTGCCGAGCCCGAGGCTGGCTACTGGCTTATTCAGTCTTTTAGCGTTATCAATCACAGGAGTATGATAGGTGCCTGTGTCAGTCAGCATGCTGTTAGTTGAGTGAACATAGCGTTCGGCGCTGTGCAAAATAAAGCCATTATAATAAAGGTATTCTGTGACGTCAGGCGTGATAGGCGTATGAACAACTTTACTAATTCCAAAGAAACTGCGTGAAATATAGGGCCGTTCGATATCGGTAACCATATATTTGAAATCAGGAAGATAAATATTGGATTGCAAAGCTATCCCGGAGCCGGAAAGAGCCATGCAGGCAAACAAGGTTGTATAAACAACCCGATTTATGCGTAAAAAAGCAAAGACTAAAATTGATAGAGACAGTATGGCCGCCAGTATTTGTTTCTTCTGAAGATCATAGCTATCATAGGGATATTCAATCATCACTACAGTCGCGATAGAAACAAATGCCATGATTCCAATAAGATCATTACGGTTATATCTAAAAAAGGCTTTGTCTTTTAAAGAAGTAAATAGATAAATAGAAAACAATGAAAGAATTAAGGTTAAAGGATATTCATATATCTTTTCAAAAACATATGGTGAAATCAAAGCATTGAAAATACCGGCAAGTACACCACCTGCTGCTATCCATGCATAAAACGATCCTAACTTGGTTGCGTGAGGGCGATTATTATAAAGGCAGACATGGCAAAGAAGCGACAAAACAGAAAATGCGCTTAAATGTGCAATCAGGAAAAATATATTTTCGATGGGGTTAAACCATAAAGGTATTATGCATAACGGCAGCATAAACAAGACTGCCAACAGGCGCATCCTTTTCCCGTTAAGGAAATTCATTTTCCCGCTAAAAGCGAGAATATACGTAGCTAGATAAAGGCAAAGAGGAATGACCCACAATAGTGGAAATGAGGATATATCGTTTGTAATTATAGTGGTTACACCATGTATCAAGCTCGCAGGGCAAAATGCAAGAAGCAGCCATAATCCTTTCGTTCCATAGGAAACAGTTGGGCTCGAAACAGTTATATTAGCTCGCCCTCGAGTAGGGGTATTTGATTTAAGGTAAAGTGTATAAAAAAGATAAAGAGCAAGTACCGCATAAACACTAAATAACAGGGACCAAACCAAAATCTGGTTTTCCAAACCGAGATGGGGCTGAACCAAAACTGGGTAGGTTATCAGCGCCAGAAACGATCCAAAATTACTTACACTGTAAAGCCAGTAGGGGCTATTTTCTTTTCCTGCTCGAGATCTGTAAAAAAGTATTTGTACGAGAGGCGCAGTTGTTGCCAAAAGAAAAAAAGGCAGCCCCACTAGCAAAATACCCTTATATAAAACCCAGAAATTAGGATTATTAACATCGGGTACGTAAGCCTCAGTAGTAAAAGAGACGGCTAACATCGGCACTGATAGAACAATGAGAAAAACATAGATGTAAGCTGGTAGTTTCTTTTGATCTTTTATAAATGCACCTACAAAGAAATACCCGGCAAATAGAAGGAACTGAAACAGCATTAACAGTGAGTTCCAGACAGCAGGGGCTCCACCAAGTAAGGGGGTTAGTTTTTGAGCAACCATTGGCTGTA
The DNA here is from genome assembly GCA_002695035.1 of Micavibrio sp. Taxonomy (GTDB): domain Bacteria; phylum Pseudomonadota; class Alphaproteobacteria; order Micavibrionales; family Micavibrionaceae; genus UBA2137. The sequence goes on from NZNU01000075.1 coordinate 22,886, forward strand.
TTGAAAAGATCAAATACGCGCTCAAGAAAGTCACAATTATTAGCAGTTTTTGTTTGGAAAAAATCATATATTTTGTTTACGGATTTTTATTACAATCAAATTTAAGTGTATAATACAGATTATAAATATTTATAGTTTAAAAAAATGCCAGACAAAAAAGTACCCTCACTCCTACCTACATTTGCCGGAATTCTTTTCGGCATTATAATTATTGGCTTGGCATTTACTGGCCTGTATTATTTTTTCAACCAACCTCCAGCCTGGCAATGTGTACGGATAACTATAGCAGCGACCGATGCTCTCCCAAATACAGAGGAACAACCAGAACGCCATGTAATGAGATGCTTTAAATGGCATGAAAAAAATATTCAGAGTAATGAAATCACCGCGGTATTTTTAAATCCTAAGAACATTTTGATAGGTTCGCCAGTAGAACCAGATACTGAAGTATCTCCTGAACAAATTCAAAAATGGGACAAAATTAGCATGAACCCTCATAAAATGAGTGCAAAAACTATTATCTTTGATGGGAGTCTACCGCAAAATTGTAAACAAACAGAAGTTACAGAAACGGGCTCTTCGATAGAAACAGTTCATGCTAGCTGGGTGTGTGAATAGAAGGTGAAAATTCCTTTTCAACTTGATAGGGTCACTATTATGCAAAATCCTAAAAAATGTTTCCGGGATTAAATATATTGTCTGGATCTATGGCAGATTTTAATGTCTTCATAAGGTTAACGACAGCCTCACCATGTTCCTCCATCAGGGTTGCTTTTTTTCCTTTCCCGATGCCATGTTCGCCCGTACAGGTCCCATCCATATCATGTGCTCGGTGAACTAGCCTCTTTAGTAACTCTTTAGCCCTTGAAACTTCATCAGCATCAGTTTCATCTACCATCAGAAAAAGATGAAAATTCCCGTCACCAACATGACCTACCAATGGGGCGGTAAGATTGAGATCGTTTAAATCGCCTTGTGTCGCTAAAATGGCATCGGCTAATTTTGAAATTGGAATACAAATATCAGTAATAATCATGTGTTTGCCTGGGCAATATGCTTTGGCCGCCCATAATGCTTCGTGTCTAGCTGTCCATAAGGCATTACGTTCTTCCATTTTATCTGCATAGCTGAAGGGCCCTCCATCAAATTCTTCAACAATTTCATTGAACAGCTCAGCCTGCTCTTTTGCAGAAGTGGGGCTCCCGTGAAACTCTACAAACAAAGTAGGGGTCTCTTGCAAATTTAAGTTATCGTGCTGGTTGCTTGCTTTGACCTGCAATTTATCCAGAAGCTCCATACGCGCGACAGGAATGCCCGATTGAATGGCTAATATTGCTGCATTACATGCCGATTCTATATCCGGAAAAGGGCAATACCCACCGATCATTTTTTCAGGTACGCCATGAAGGCGAAGTGTAATTTCTGTTATGAGTCCCAGCGTTCCTTCTGATCCGATCAATAAATGTGTTAGGTCATAACCTGCAGAAGACTTTTTGGCACGGCGGCCTGTTTTAATAATTTCGCCATTAGGCATAATGGCGGTAAGATTCAATACAGCATCACTCATAGTTCCGTAACGCACAGCATTAGTACCAGATGCCCGCGTCGCAACCATTCCACCGATTGTCGCATCAGCACCTGGATCAATAGGGAAGAATAGCCCGCTTCCCTTTAGGTAACTATCCAACTGTTTTCTCGTGACACCTGCTTGCACTGTTATGGTCATATCTTCTGGACAAAATGAAATCACTTCATTCATCTTGCTGAGATCAACGGATATTCCACCAAATGGCGCATGGATGTGGGCTTCAAGGGATGTGCCTGCTCCAAACGCAATTACAGGAATACGCTCTTTTACCGCAAGTTTAACAAGCTTTTGTATTTCCTCGTTGTTTTTAGGAAAAACTACAGCATCCGGTAATTGCGCTTCGTGCCAACTTACATCATTGCCATGGTGTTCTCGAAGGGCTTCATTAAAACTTAGTCTGTCCTTAAATATTTTTTCAAGGGGCGCATGGATATTAGTTACCTTGCCATAGAGCGATATCATAGTGTTATATTCATCCTTTAAGGGTGATCTTTTATAAGTCTATAATATATAAACTAAAAAAATGGGGGAGAAAAAAAATCTGCTTGACGCAGCGCAGCATATCTTCTTAATTGAACATACAAAAAGAAGAGGGGGCGGCATGCTAAAATTCATTATATCACTTTTTACTTTCATTACATTCTTTTCTACAGCTGCTCTCGCACAGTCTGGTAACGGTCTGGATAGCGGAGATACCGCATGGCTTCTGGTGTCGTCACTACTTGTGCTAATGATGACCATTCCTGGTCTTGCTTTATTTTACGGCGGGCTTGTAAAAAGAGACAATATATTAAGTACACTAATGCAAAGTATTGCAGTTTGTATAGTTGTGAGTGTCATATGGCCGGTACTTGGTTACTCACTTGCTTTCACAGAAGGCAATCTTTTTATCGGCGGCTTTGGTAAGGTTATGCTTGGCGGTCTTACTCCCGCATCCTTATTAGGCACAATTCCCGAATCTGTCTTTATTGTATTTCAGATGACTTTTGCCATTATCACAGCAGCACTTCTTTTCGGGGCTGTGGCAGATCGGATTAAATTTGTTTCTGCACTTGTTTTTACGCCTTTATGGATCATTCTTGTTTACGCACCGATTGCGCACTGGGTTTGGGGGCCTGGTGGTTTCATAGGAGGTGTCGGGTTAGAGGACTACGAAGGCTTACTTGGATTCGGAGAGGCTCTGGATTTTGCAGGAGGAACTGTAGTCCATATTAATTCAGGTGTGGCAGGTTTGATTGCTGCCCTGATGATTGGCCGCGGCCTCAAAACACGTCGTGACCCTTCAACCCCCAACAATCTTATTCTAAGCGTTATTGGTACGGGGCTACTTTGGGTTGGCTGGTTTGGTTTCAATGCCGGATCTGCGCTATCTGCGGGAAGCTCAGCCGGGTTCGCTATGCTTGTGACAAATTCAGCCGCTGCAATGGCTGCCCTCACATGGATGATTATAGAGATTTTTGACAAGGGCAAAATTAGCGTGCAAGGCACGTTATCGGGAATAGTCGCAGGCTTAGTCGCGATTACACCTGCAGCGGGTTTTGTGGGCTTTGGCGCATCGCTCGCAATGGGTCTAATAGCTTCTGTTATTTGTTATTTCTCTGTAAAGCATTTAAAAGAATGGCTTAAATATGATGATGCGCTAGACGTATTCGGCCTTCACGGTGTTGGAGGTATTGTCGGTGCCTTGTTGGTTGGGGTTTTTGCCAGCCCGGATATAGGCGGCGCCGCCGGGCTTATATACGGCAATGCAGGTCAGGTTGTAGCGCAACTCTTGTCTATTATAGTAACCGTAGCTTATTCAGCCGCTGTAACCTGGATTCTTCTTATTGTGGTTCGCTTTATCTTTGGATTACGCGTAGATCCGCGTGTTGAATATTGGGGGCTGGATCTGGCTCATCATGGCGAAACGATCGCAGAATATAACGAAAACCTGCCTAAAGACTATTTGGAACAGCCGGTACTTAAGAAGGCACGTAACAAAAAGTCTAAATCCAAGAAAAAGTAAGTAAAGTAATTAAATAAAAAGGGGGAGCTAATAAAGGAAAAATGGCTCCCCGGGCCGGATTCGAACCAGCGACCGGACGGTTAACAGCCGTCTGCTCTACCACTGAGCTACCGAGGAACATTTTTCAGGTCATATACCTACTGTTTTAAAGCACTCTCGTCAAGACTTGAGTTTATAAAAATTATCAAAAACTTTATCTTTCCATAGCAACCCCGTTTGTGCTATGTAAAGGTGTAAACAAAAAAAATAAAAAAGCAGGGCAGGGACGATGACCACAAATCAGCTGACTATTAATAAGTTTTTCAACCAAACCGATATGACACCTGAAGAGGCCGTTAAAATCGTTACAAACGGTTTAGACGGCAGTGATTATGGTGAATTTTACCTTGAGGCATCAGAGGCCGAGGCCATCGTCAAAACAGCAGGTGAATTTAAAAGCATAAGTTTTGGTAATAGTGAGTCGGGTTTTGGATTTCGTTATGGCCAAGGCGAAAATACTGCATATGTTTATTCTGATATTTTCAATAAAGCTGCATTAGATGAAGCCATTGCAACAGCAAAATCAACCATGGACACTAAGAAAAAAGGTCCTCAGCCACTACAAGGATTTGGAGGCAATACACAAGAATTTTACAAGCCTAAACACGAGGCAGATAGCCACAATGTTGAAGAAAAAATCCGTATTATAGATAAAATTGAATCAGAAGCTCTTGCATCAGACCCAAATGTCATAAATGCAAGTGTCATTTACAAAAGTGCGGCTAAGGACGTTCTTATCATTACAAATGATGGGCAGATACTAACCGACGAGCGGCCTATGTCTTCAATGACTGTCACTCTCTCACTAAAAGGAGATGACGGGAAAATATATGAACATTACTCTACGATTGGCGGGCGAGTTGGGCCTGATGATGTTTTAGACGAGGCTAATTACAGGCCCCTGATAGAAGATGTTTTGCGAACAGCAAAGCTTTTAAGCATTGCAGAAGAAGCTCCGTCAGGTAAAGCGGATGTTGTTCTCAAAAGCGGGTGGCCGGCTGTCCTGCTACATGAGGCTGTAGGACATGGACTTGAATCAGATCATACACGCGATGAAACTTCTGTCTATAGTGGCAAAATTGGCGAGCAAGTTGCAGCAAAAGGTGTCACCATCGTTGACCAGGGCGATATGCCTGGTGAAAGAGGAGGACTGCCTTTTGATGATGAAGGAACACCTACACAAAGAAATGTACTGGTAGAAGATGGTATATTAAAAGCTTATATGCAGGATCGAAAAAATGCTCTGCTAACAGGCGAGCAGCCAACAGGAAACGGCCGTCGCGAATCTTATAAACACGCGCCTATGCCGCGCATGACTAATACCTACTTTGAGAGTGGCGAACACACCCCCGAAGAGGTTCTGGCATCATTAAAAGACGGCATTTATGTAGAAAGCATGGGTGGGGGCAGTGTAGACACAACATCGGGCAAATTTAATATGGAAGTAACTTTGGGTTGGATTGTTAAAGATGGCAAAAAGATTAAACCCATCAAAGGGGCCAGTGTTATAGGGGATGGCCTGACCACTATACAAAACACAGTAATGGTGGCGAATGACCTTGAACTGGCAAGAAGTTCAGGCATGTGCGGCAAAGGCGGCCAAAGCGTTCCTGCCGGTATTGGCCAACCTACCATTCGCGTCAATGGCATGACTATAGGTGGACAGGGATAACCCTTATTAAAAAACTAAAACAAAAAGCCGCATAATGCGGCTTTTTTTTATGGGTACAAAACTTAATCAACGTCAAAGCTTTACGCTCCTGCTATTTTCAATCCATCTATGCGGGTTGTAGGGCAAGCAAACGCGGTTTTCGTATTAGGATGGGATGGGGTATCATTGGCGAGTTTTGCATTCATAAACATTTCGCTCAATTTTCCAGCCATAATAAAACCGTCAACCGGCTCATCTGTGATTTTACCGTTTCTGATCCAGCGACCACTGGCAGGTTTTGAAAAGCTGTCCTTAACTATATCAACTGTACCGCCTTGATGGGCATCTACATAGATACCCTCATCTATATCTGAAATCAGGTCTTCAACAGACATTTTACCAGGTAAAATAGATGTATTTGTCAGACCATCATTTCGTGCAATAGGGGCCTTATCAAGCTTTTTGGCCTCAGCTGCCGACATCGCAAATTCCTGCAATACACCATTTTTTATAAACTCTATTTTCTTCGCGCGCTGGCCCGTAGAGTCAACAGGCTGACTACCAAGACCTTTTTTAACATTGGGAGCATCAACGATAGTTATGTTGTCATTTGCAACCTGTTGACCCAGCTTGTCCTTGAAAGGGCTTGTACCTTCTATAACGCCTGCGGCATCCAATCCAGAAAATAATGCTTTATAAATAACTGCTGATGCGTCACGCGAAAAAACAACTGGCATTGAACCCGTTTTCGGCGTTTCAGCACTTAATTTCATCATAGCAGAATCAGCTGCTTTAAGGCCGATCTCTTCAGCTTCTGGCAGGTCATCGAAGAACCTTGTTTGTGCGTATTCATAATCGCTTTGGCGACCGCTTTTATCTTCTGCGACAGCCGCAATAACTGGAACAAAGCTGCTTTTTGAATATAAAAGATCTACCCCTCTGCTATCCATCACTAACTGATGACTCTTCTCTTCAGAAAACCGTGTCATCTGTGTGGTTTTTATACCGGAAACAGCTCGGGCCGACTGGTCCATTTTAGTCAGATAATCATGAATCTGGTCTGCCGTTGGCTCTGTGTCATCATAAAGTTTAAGAGAAGGGGGCTTTCCTTGAAATACAACGTCGGGATCAGCCAGCGTGTTGCTCTCCGTTTCAGGAGCAAAGCCGATGATTTTAAAATTATCATCTATTTTGTTTTTTAGCGCTTTTTCGTCAGGGGTATTGACAGAAAAGCTTAAAGAGCGTTTTCCCGCAAAAAGCCTTATTCCGATTGATACAGATTGCCCAGACGAGACTATAAATCCACCGTTTAGAAGCTCTGTATCCTTTTCGGAATTAACCTTGCAGACAATTTTTGCATCTGTAACCCCATAATTTTGCCCCTCTGATTTAATGTATTCTAAAAGCTTCTTTGCAAGAGGTTTCATTTCTTTTTTGAATTGGTTGCGGGACAATGTCATTACTTCACCTGCTTATATTTTTATTAATTTTTGTACTTGGTGAGTAGAGCAGAGCGCGCCTTTTATGTCAAGAATTAAGCGGCACCTTAACACATAAAAAATTTATTTATTGAAATTTAAGTCAAAATAATGAATGTTTATTGAAATAAAATAATAATTATAAATATAACGGGGAAAATGTCATGGAGACTGCCAGTGCCTTGGAGGATGTCGCATATTTGGATAAGATCGACAAAATTGCACGTATCATACAATCCACAACATTAGGAAAACCTTGCATAGAAATAGGTGTCTTGGAAGATGTTAATATTTCTTTTAAAAACCATATGGCTACGCCGGCTGCATTTTCTAATAGTTTTTTAGGCGGTAAAGAAATCAGCCTTAATTCAGAATGTGACTTTCATACATTAGTTATTGCCATGGGACATGAACTACGCCATGTGGAGCAACACTTTTTCTTAGGATACAGAAGAAATAATTTCTCTCTAGAAGATGCCATTAAACTTGAACGGTTGTTAGAGGCTGATGCAAGTGCTTTTGCAAGCGGGCTTGCCTGGGAACTATATAGCAAAACAGGTGAAAATGAATATTTACTTGCAATGGAAAAGATTGGGGATGGCGATATACAGCAGGCATTTAATAACGCAGTCTGTTCATCATCAAATAAAATTTTCGACGAACCAGCACCCTTTATAGATGCCTTTAATGCATGGTTTCAAAACCCAGTTAGGGTAGAGTCGTATGATAGGTTCTGCATTGATTCCTACACAGAAGTTGAAAACTCAGTTTTAAGACTGATATTTGAGAAACACGCCTTAGGATTAACTACTGATCTCTTAAAGGACATCGGATGTTTATCGAAAAACAACAACTACTTAAATGACAATGGCCTTCTCGATAAAATATTTGAAGACCCGGATTTCTTGGCCGCCCGGGCACATGAAAGCCCGAGGGATATTGCAATACCATTTAGATAAATACGAGATAAAGTAAAATAGAATGGAGGCACGGGCCGGAATCGAACCGGCGTACAAGGATTTGCAGTCCTCTGCATGACCATTCTGCCACCGCGCCTTAAAACCACAATGTTCGATTTAGCACTGTTTGAATTTTTAATCAATATCTCTTCTCAAGAAAGCCTTGATACAGTAAAAGGGTATCAGAATAAATTACAAAATTTAAAAGGCAGAAGGAATGGATTCTTACAAATACAGAGAAATGATGGTTCTTGGACAGATAGAGACTGCAGGTGTTACGAACCAGTCCATACTCAACAGCTTTCGCGAAATTCCCCGTGAAATATTTGCTCCTCATTTAAGCCCTGCAGTTGCATATCGTGATGAGGACTGCTCGATCGGCCTAAACAGAATTTTGATGGAGCCTGCCGTACAAGCCAGGCTGATACAAGCACTGGATGTAAAGCCCTCCGATGTTGTCCTTGATGTAGGTGGTGCCACCGGATACAGTTCCGCCTTATTTTCCAGACTAGCAACAACTGTTGTAATGATTGAAGATAATGCAGAATTACAAACACAGGCAGAACAAAACCTTTTGCAGCTTGATGCGTCCAACGTGGTTGTTTTCTCAGGCCTGTTGACCAAAGGCTGCCCGCTGCATGCCCCTTTCGATGTTGTGTTTATAAACGGGGCATGCGCTCACATACCCGAAGCGTTGGTAGACCAGCTTTCCCCAGGTGGGCGTTTGGCATGTGTCCTCCAAGAAAGGCGTGAGAATATGGGTAAAGCCACTCTATTTTCGAAAAATGAAGACGGTGTTGTCTCAAGAAAAGCACTTTTTGATGCAAACATACCTTATATGGACGGATTCGCGCCTGAACCGGCTTTTGTTTTGTAATTTTTAATGTTTTCTATGTGGATTACATGAAAAGTCATAAATCCTGCTTTGACATGTAGGTTGCAATAAGCGAAACTATCCCTTGATTTAGAAATACCATTTAAACACAGATATCTAGGAAATGAGCGAACAGGATCAAGATCCCTCTATTGAAGAAATACTGGCTTCCATACGCCAGATAATTTCTGATGATGACGAGGCCCCCGAGGAAAATGAGTCGGAGGACGAATCAGAAGACGAGGAAGGCGTTATTATTGAGGAGCCTGTTGAGGATGATATCCCGGATGAGGAAGAGGGCGAGGATGATGACATTCTTGACCTGACAGAAGAAGTTCAAGAAGAGCCACCAGTTGAGGAAGACGAGATTTCCGTCGATATGGTCGAACACTATGAAGATGATAGTGACGAAGAAGAAATACTAACCGAAGACAATGACTCACAACTCTTCACCAATCTGGCAACAGAGGCAACAAGTGACGCCTTTCACAAGCTGGCCGAAAACGTGGCCATTTCCAGACAGGTTGGTAGAGTGACGCTCGAAGACATCACGCGTGATTTATTGCGCCCGATGCTGCGTCAATGGATACATGAGAATATGCCGCAAATAGTTGAAAGGCTTGTTCAAAAAGAACTAGAGAAAATTGCGAAACAAAGCAGGGATTAATATCCTAGATTTGATCCAATAGAGACCCAATAAAAAAACCCGCTGATTAGCGGGTTTTTGTTTTTTTATTTGCCGTCCTTGGCGGAAGAAAGAAAAGATCCATAACGCTTTTCAAATTTGGAAAGCTGTCCTTTCTCAACAACGCGACCTGTACCACCTTGCCATGCTGGGTGGGATAGGGGGTCAACATCAAGACGAAGCTCATCGCCTTCTTTGCCCCAAGTAGAGCGTGTCTCATAAGTCGTACCATCTGTCAAAACGACTTTAATGGTGTGGTAATTTGGATGTGTATCGGCTTTCATAATCTTCTCCGTAAACTCGAATTCGTTGTGGTTATAAATATATTGACCAAGGAATGCAAGTAAAAACCTTACATTTCTTCTTGTTGATTACTTTCTTGCTGAGGCGCGTTGTCATTAGCGCACGGGTTACGATCGCCATTGACGGGATAGGATGTAACAACACTGCTTCTATCTTCATTCAATACAACCCTGACATCCACGCCCTGAACGCTCTGTTCCGTTACGTAATAGCCGTTATCTTCCAGACGCCAGTCAGAGTTATCATTAGCCGCGATGTCTTTGGTCACCTGAATGATCTTCGCGCCCGACCAGTCCTTTGGAAACTCGCTTTTGCAAGGCTTATTCTGACCGTATAAATGACCGCCGCCATCTTCACTTCCATAAAGGATGTGCTGCTTGGTATCTGAAGTTACCAGGTCTTTTTCAGGCGCACTGGCAAACCAGTCAAACTGATTTGCAGCAAATATTACCCCGAGAGCAATTAAGACCACTAGAGGAATCTGGAATTTTTCCTGTATAGAGAATTTTCTAAATTTCATAAGCCCAAAAATAAAGGATTCCTGCGCGAACAGCAATCCTTTCTAAAAGATATAAAGATTTATTGCGTATTAAAAACCCGCCGAAGGAGGTACAAAACTTTGCAAAACTTCGATCTGGCTGTCTTTTTTGTCTGGATTCTTAGAATATATGGATACGACTTCTTCTGCACTGTCCAGCTGTTGGACTAGCATTACATCACCACCATTTATGTTGGCACGCCCCCAAGCTGTATCTTCTGTAAAGCCGCGCTCCTGAAACAGCTCGGCAAACCCAGCAACGTTACCGTTAAACTCACCCACCAAGAAACAATGATCCAAAGGACAGTACTTTTCTGAAACATTCTGCATAATATCACACCTCCTTTAGCAATTTTATTTCATTAATTATATACAAAAAACCCTTAGCTATTGCAACAAAAAATAGCTAAGGGACTGAAATATATGTTCTTAGAGAATGTTTCCCCGCAGAATCAATAAGAAGCGAGGCTTTTACCAGCGGATTTCAGGTCAGAAAACGCTTCATCTAGACGTTTTACCATTTCCTCTTCACCTAAACGCAGCCATTTCCGTGGGTCATAAGATTTTTTATATGGCTCCCCGCTATCAGGATCAATTTGATGCTTGAAAGCTTTTTCATTCGACGAGACATACTCCCCAACACCTTTTGCGAAAGCAAATTGAGTGTCTGTATCAATATTCATTTTAAACACACCATATTGAAGGGACTCTTCAATTTTAGCCTTATCGGAACCAGAGCCACCATGAAACACGAGATCCAGAGGATTAGTCTGAGTGCCGTGCTTCTCCTGAACCAATGCTTGTGCATTTTTCAAAATTTCAGGACGTAGCTGCACATTTCCGGGTTTATAAACACCATGAACATTTCCAAAAGACGCGGCTAGAGTAAAGTGCCCGACTTTTGAAAGTTTTTCATACGCTTTCAAACATTCCTCAGGCTGAGTATAAAGCTTATCATTATCGATCTCATCTGAGCCGACACCGTCTTCCTCCCCACCGGTAACGCCCAGCTCAATTTCAATGCTCATCTCTAAACGAGCGGCGCGCTTTAGTATGCGCTCAGACTCCGTGATATTATAATCAAGCTCCTCTTCGGACAGATCCACCATATGGGAGGTGAAAAGAGGGTAGCCAAGTTCCTCATAATGGCGCTCACCATAATCAATTAAGGATTCAACCCAAGGAACGAGCTTTTTATTGGCATGGTCTGTATGAAGAACGACACATATACCATAATGTTCAGCCAAAAGATGCACATGCCTTGCTGCGGAAACCGCACCTAAAACCTTCGCATCATAACTGTCCGGAAAACCTTTCCCCGCATAAAATTCAGCACCACCGTTAGAGAGCTGGATAATCACATCAGATTTATTTTTGGCAGCGGCCTCCATAACGGCATTGATTGAGTTTGTGCCAACGACATTCACCGCCGGAAGAGCATATTTGCCTTCTTTACAGGCCTTTATAAGTGTTTTGTAATCCTCGCCAAAAACGACGCCAGGTTCAAGATCAGTCATGTAATCTCCAATATATTTAGTTTATTGTCTTGGTTTATCAGTAGCCGACTTTATGCATTTGTGCAGCAGTGTCCAACATGCGGTTGGAAAATCCCCATTCATTGTCGTACCACGTCATAATGCGGACGAATTTTTCATCTATAACCTTGGTACCTTCCAAAGAAAATATGGAGGAGTGGGGGTCGTGATTAAAGTCTGTAGATACTAAGGGTTCATCATATACTGACAATACACCTTTCAGTTCACCTCTTGAGGCTTCGCTAACTACTTTATTGATTTCTTCAGCGCTTGTTGCTTTTGAAGGCACAAATTTGAAATCGACAAGAGACACGTTTGCTGTCGGTACACGCACAGACACACCGTCCAGCTTTCCGTTAAGTTCAGGTAAAACCTTACCAACGGCCTTTGCAGCACCAGTGGATGTCGGGATCATATTAAGAGCCGCTGATCTCGCGCGATGTAAATCTTTATGCATCGTATCCACAATACGCTGGTCGCCTGTATAAGAGTGGATCGTCGTCATAAAACCATGATCAATTCCTATAGCCTTGTTAATTGCATAGGCAACAGGTGCCAGGCAGTTCGTCGTGCAAGAGGCGTTCGACACTATTTTATGTGCAGCACCTAATTTATCCGAATTAACACCATATACGACTGTGATATCCTCATCCTTAGCAGGGGCAGATATAAGAACTTTTTTAGCGCCTGCCTTAAGGTGTTTTTCCGCATCGGCACGCTCTGTAAAACGTCCTGAGCATTCAAAGACTATATCTATATCCATGTCACCCCATGGGAGTTTTTCTGGATCAGGCTCACGTACTGACTCTATACTTTTCCCATTAACTATAAAGGTATCTTTGTCATCACCACGAACTTCAAAAGGAAACCGGCCATGAACCGTGTCATATTTTAGTAAATGTGCATTGGTTTTAACGTCTGCCAGGTCATTAATTGCAACAAGATTGATATCGTCGCGCCCACTTTCAAAAAGCGCGCGACACACAAGACGACCTATACGTCCAAAACCGTTAATGGCAACATTTACACTCATGGATATCTCCTTTTATACTTAAATATTTATTGTTTCGGTTACGATTTTACTTAGTCCGTTTTTGAACGGCCTCAACAATAGCATCAGATGTGATGCCGAAATGTTCGAAAAGCTGGTCAGCAGGAGCTGAATCACCAAATCCTGTCATTCCCACAAAGCCCCCATGTGCGCCGATGAGGGCATCCCAGCCCTGCCTTATAGCGGCCTCACATGCAACTTTTATAGATTTATTACAAGTGATTTCTTCTATGTAAGACCCATCCTGTTCAAAAAACAACTCCATACAAGGAACGGATACAACTCGCACGTTTTTGCCCAGCCTTTCAGCAGCCTCCATGGCGAGGTGCACTTCGGAGCCGCTCGCAAAAAGGGTTACACCAACTTCGCCATCTGCTTCTTTCAAGATATAGGCACCGCGTGAAGATTTGTTTTCCTCTATATCGCTACGCAAAGTCGGCAATCCTTGGCGAGTAAGTGCCATAACCGAAGGTGCGCTCGTTTTGTTAATAGCCAGCTCCCAGCACTCAGCGGTTTCAATGCCATCACAAGGACGAAACGTATACAGGTTAGGTATGGCGCGAAGTGCAGCCAGATGTTCCACAGGTTGATGGGTAGGGCCATCTTCACCAAGCCCGATAGAGTCATGTGTCATTACATGAATGGCTTGTGTTTTCATTAACGCAGCCAGCCTAAGCGCAGGCCGGCAATAGTCAGCAAATTGCAGGAATGTTCCTGAATAGGGAATGATCCCGCCATATAGGCTCATACCGTTCATTATTGCAGCCATACCATGTTCGCGCACACCATAATAAATATAGCGGCCCTGATATCCGTTTTTGGATGATATACCCTCCTCAAAGCCTTTGACACGGGTGTTATTAGAGCCTGTCAGATCAGCTGACCCTCCGATTAATTCTTTAATCTCAGGCACAAGATATTCCAAGACAGTTCCTGATGTCTGCCGAGTGGCCATTTTTGGTTTTTCCGAAAGGAAGTGATCTTTTGCCTCTTTAACAGAAGCACCAACCTTTTCTGATTTGTCCTTTTTTAAAGCCGCCTTGAAGACATCCTTATCCGCAGAGTTTTCTAAAGCTTTATTCCAGGCATCATATGTATCAGACCATCTTGCCCCGACCTCACGCCATGTGTTCAGAACTTCCGACGGAATTTCGAATGGTCCGGCTTCCCAGCCAAGATTTTTCCTTGCACCTGCGATCTCTTCATCACCAAGTGGGGAACCATGAGAAGAGGAACTGCCTTCTTTGGTTGGCGCACCAAAACCGATTTTGGTTTTACATGCTATTAATGAAGGCGTATCTGTTTTGCGGGCGTTTTCTATAGCTTTTTCGATTGCCGCATGGTCATGCCCGTCAATTTTCTGTGTGTCCCATCCATAAGCCTCGAAGCGCTTACAAACATCCTCAGAAAAGGACAGGGCTGTATCACCGTCAATTGAGATATTATTATCGTCATAAAGGACGATCAGTTTCGACAGTTTCTGGTGCCCGGCAAAGGAGCAAGCCTCATGGCTGATTCCTTCTTGCATGTCGCCATCGCTGGCCAGAACATATGTATAGTTGTCAACGAGCTCATCTCCGAACCGTGTATTCATGATGCGCTCGGCAAGTGCAAAACCAACTGAGGTAGAGATACCCTGCCCGAGAGGTCCTGTTGTCATTTCTATTCCACAATCGACATCAACTTCTGGGTGACCAGGCGTTTTACTGTGTAACTGACGAAAGTTTTTAAGCTCATCCATCGTCATCTGTTTATAGCCGGTCAGATAATTTAAACTGTAAAGCAGCATTGAACCATGACCTGCAGAATGAATAAAACGGTCACGGTTTTGCCAGTGCGGATCCTCAGGATTAAACTTTAAAAATTTCGTAAACAAGACTGTTGCTATGTCAGCAGTTCCCATCGGCATGCCCGGGTGCCCGCTATTGGCTTTTTGCACAGCATCCATTGCCAAGGCACGGATGGCATTACTCATCATTTTCAAATCATAATTATCCTGGCTCGAAGCGGTTGCCTTTGAAACTGTAGCAGATGCACTCATGTCTTCATCCTTATTAATAAATAGTCTGTGAAATAATGGCTGTCACTTTTGCACGAGGCACATGGGCAGTCAAGGCGTTGCACTCTTTTGCTCACAGCTGAAAAATAATTCTAACGCTTGACCTCAATCTTAAAAATCTGTTACATCAAAATACTTTATAAAATTTTGGTTACCAAAGGGATTAAGCAGTTTATGGCTCTTGCGGATATAAAATCCTCGCTTGTTAAGCTTGATGAAGCGTTGAATGTATTGGAAGACAGTGTTGAGTCTTACAAGGCGTATGCCGAGTCAGGAAATGTCCAATACGATATGTTTGCCGTAGGAAACAAATCTATGGCTGATGGTGATAAACAAAAATTCATCACCCAGATTGATACAATCATCGAAAAGACACAAAAAATTCTGGATATGGATGAGGCGCCCTGATGGCACAGGTTTCAATAAACATTAATGGCCGGCAATACGGCATATCCTGCGATGACGGCCAAGAGCAGAGGGTTCGCGACCTCGCTACCTATATCAACGCCAGCGTAGGGGATATCGCCTCTGCAGGTGCCGCGCAAAACGAGGCTCATTTGCTTGTTCTTGCCGCGCTTGTTCTAACTGATGAGGTTTTTGAGCTTAAGGAAAAAAATAAAACCCTTAATACCGAAATTGAGCGCCTAACTGCAGAAAAAGACATCCCTGTGGTAACACCAGATTCAACAACAGATACTGTTGAACAAGAGCCAGAGGAAACGGACAAAATAGAAACGCCAGCCGAAATTATTTACCAGGGGCTTTCCCCGGAAGACGAGGCCACGATAAGAAAGGCTGTTGACCATTTGCGCAAACGTGTCGAAAAGTTAACACAAAGTCTGCAGGATGTGGCTTAACTTTTAGATTAAACTGCACTATATAATTATAATGCTGCTGCGGGGTGCGTGATACACTCTAATCCCGGTGGCCGATAGCTATTCGCTAGGGAGCTGTCACTGGCAGGCGGAAGTGTTTTGCCGCCTCTTGACCTGTCAAACGGCACCCACCTGTTTTACAGGGCCTCACGCGGATAGAAAACGTACACGGCTCGCGCGGCAGCACTTTTTTGACGGTTACGACATGGACAGCAAAGATGACATTCGCCAATACGCCCTAAGGCACAGGGCCCGCATGGAGAACACTCCTGATTTGGAGGAGGCTGTATTTCGTAACTTTACAACCCAATTCTCACTTTCCACGCTTAAAGATAAAAATATAGGGCTTTATTGGCCAATGGGATATGAGCTTGATTGCTCTCTCATCATTGAACACCTTCTGAAAAACGGCATAGCTTTGTCTTTTCCTAAAGTTACTGCAAATACGCGTTTACTTGAATTTTACCGTTGGAATGGCAAAGACAAAATGGTTACAGGTACAAAAGGAACGGTACATCCTCCACTAAAGGGGAAATCACCTGTTTTACCGGACATTGTTATCACCCCATTAGTCGCATTTGACAGAAACTGTTACCGCTTGGGAAGAGGGGGCGGTTATTATGATGCAACCATCGCCCACTTGCGCCAGCAAAATAAATCGTTAATAGTCGCAGGGTTGGCTTTTGATACCCAGCTTTGCTTATTCCCTCTCCCTTGTGAGGCACATGATGAAAAACTGGATATCATAATAACTCCCAATACAGTTTATAATTCAAATTAATAAAACAATATAAGATATTATAATAAATGAAAGTTCTATTTATCGGAGACATAGTTGGTGAACCTGGTAGAAACGCCCTTTCTGAGCATATGAACCAGCTAAAAAGCAGCCTTTCTCCGGACCTGATAATCGCTAATGCAGAAAATTCTGCGCACGGATTCGGTCTTACTGAAAAAATTTGCAAAGGTCTTTACGAATTGGGCGTTGATTGCATAACAACTGGCAACCATGTTTGGGACCAGCGTGAAATGTTATCGTATATTGACCGTGACAAATCAGTTATTCGCGCTGCAAATTTCCCGGATGGCGCCCCAGGACAGGGTGGATGTGTAAAAACATTACAGAACGGAAAAAAAATACTGGTTTTACATTTAATGGGACGGTTATTCATGGATGCTATGGACGATCCCTTTACTTGCGCAGATAAATATTTATCAAAATATAAACTTGGCAGTGGAATAGACGCCATATTTATAGATTTTCACGCAGAGGCTACAAGTGAAAAAATGGCCTTTGCACATTACGTGGATGGTCGCGTAAGCGGCGTGGTTGGAACACATACACACGTACCAACCGCCGATGCCCAGATCCTTGAAGGCGGCACAGCTTTTCAATGTGATGCCGGCATGACAGGTAACTACAACAGCGTAATTGGCATGGACAAGAAAGTCCCGGTTGAAAGATTTGTTAAAAAAGTGCCTGGCAAACATCGTATGTCACCTGCCAAGGGGGAAGGGACAGTCTGCGGTGTATTTTTACAAACAGATGATATGACTGGACTCGCCAAGGAAATAAGGCCCATAAGGATAGGCCCGCGCCTAATCAGCACAGACTAACGCTACCTTTTCGCTACTTTAATTGGCGGATTTGAGCTGTTTCCGGATCGATATTTTTAGGATATTTTTCAAAATATCGTGACACAACCCCCTCAAGCTCGGCAATCATCACCTTTGCTTTAGGGTCTGTACTGCCTTTCATTTCATGTGAAAGCACATATTGAATTGAGGCGTAAAACGCCTTCACAATTTCAAGAGCCGGCCCGTCCGGAGCATCAATCTTTTCCAGAAAATGAACAAGCAAATCGGCCATTTCGGTAATAACCGGATATTTAAAAGTTGAACCATTAGCTTTCATCTGCATAACAGGAAGGATCAGTGTTTCACATTTTTCCCTGTTGCTCATTTTATCACTCCCTTCAGAGAGGGACTGCATAGCACCTGTTAATTGGGCCAGATACGGGTCCGCGACAAGACGGAAATCCGCATTGTTACGATCTATAATCTCTTGTGCTTTTTCAATTATATTCTTGGGCAAACCACCACTTCCGACCTTTTGCTTGAGCCTGTTTGGTGGATTAAAAAACTTTGCCTTCTTGCTCTTACCCTCGGGGAGGTCTTTATAAGATGTTGTGGTGGTTGTGCTACTCATCGGGTCGCTCCACCATATCTAACTCTATCTCTTTATCGTCTTTAACTTTCTCTATTTTTCGTTTCACTGCGTTCGGGTTTTCTTTCCCATCATCAGCATCCCTGCGGAAAGGGCCTCCGTAAAACTTACCAAGGGTACGCCTTCTGTCAGGGCCAAAAAACCTGTCTGCCTTAACGAACTGTCTAGGGTTTTCAATTATTTGCACAAGTCGTTTATAAAGATCCTCTGCGCTAAAAGGCTTGGCCAGAAATTCTGTTATACCTGAATCTCGTGCAGTAAGAACTCTTCGTTTCTCGGAAAAGCCTGTCATTAATATTATCGGGACAAAAGGATTGAGCTTTCTATCACTTTCCCTGATTTTTTTTGCAAGCTCCAAGCCGTCCAAATCTTCCATAATCCAGTCGGTGATGACAAGATCGGGCTTGTAGACAACATATTTCTCGTAAGCCTCCGTTCCGCTCTTAGAGGTCACGACTTCACCAACTCCAAATAAAAGAAGCATGTTTTTCAGCAACTCGAGCATCAAAACATTATCATCGGCAATGAGTATACAAACGGTTTTTAAATTATATGCCATGCTATAAAAGTGTAACAAAAAAAACTTAATAAAATATACAGCTTAGAAAATAATATTATACATTTCTACAGAGCTTGAAAACCTCTTATTTCTTTAATAATCTTACAGACACAGTAATTACATCGCTAAATTTTACAAAGGCTTTTAAAAATGGCAGGTCATTCCAAATTCAAAAACATCATGCACCGAAAAGGCGCACAGGATAAAAAACGCGCAAAGATTTTCGCAAAACTAGGGAAGGAAATCACAGTTGCGGCACGCTTGGGAGGTGGTGACCCTGATATGAACCCGCGCCTCCGGCTTGCCATTGCAACAGCAAAAGGCCAATCAATGCCAAAGGACAGGATTGAAAAAGCAATCGCGGTTGGCACAGGCGAAGGAAATGAGGATGTTGATTACACCGAAATGCGCTATGAAGGCTATGGCCCGGGTGGTGTCGCCGTAATAATTGACGCACTGACGGACAATAAAAACCGTACAGCTGGCGAGGTTCGGTCTGCTTTTACAAAGTATAACGGTAATCTTGGTGAGACAAATTCCGTATCTTTTATGTTCGATCGCGTCGGTGAAATCGCTTATAAGGCTAACACCAGCAGCAAGGAAGACATGTTCGAAGCTGCCGTAGAGGCGGGCGCACAAGACGTTGAAAGTGACAGTGAGTATCACACGATAACATGCGACCCTGATGATTTTGCAGCTGTCAGGGATTCTCTTGAGAAGCGCTTTGGCGAACCTGATGAAAGCGCACTGGTTTGGAGACCCAATGTCGAAGCAGAAGTGACCGAAGATCAGGCATCAACTCTGCTTAAACTCATTGATGTTCTGGAAGATAATGACGATGTTCAAACCGTTACCACGAATTTTGATGTTTCCGACGAGGTTATGGAGAAACTTTTGGCCAATGGATAGGCTTTAACATGCGTATTTTAGGAATTGACCCAGGCTTACAAAAAACCGGGTGGGGCATAATTGAAAGTGTTGGCTCGTCATTGCAATATATAGCCTCAGGCACAATCAAAACACAGGCAAAAGAGGCCACACCAAAGCGCCTTGCCTATATTGATAAAGAGCTGGAAAAAATCATCGAAGCTTTTTCTCCGGACACAGCTGCTGTTGAGGAAACATTCATTAATGCAGACCCGCAATCTGCCATTAAACTGGGTCAAGCAAGGGGGATTGCTCTCGTTGTTCCTGCAAGAAACGGTTTATCGGTCGGTGAATACGCCGCAAACAAAGTCAAAAAAAGCGTTGTCGGAGCAGGGCATGCAGGAAAGCAGCAGGTTGGCATGATGATTAAAGTCCTGCTTCCTAAGGCCGGGAAGCTTGGAGAAGATGAGGCGGATGCACTTGCAATTGCCATTTGCCATGCCCACCATAAACCTGTAAAAGAACGTATGGAGAACATTTGTTGATTCTTCGCAAGATTCTGCTATAGTTTAAAAGTCAGGTTACCATGATCGGAAAACTCTCTGGAAAAATAGACTCTAAAGAAGACGGTTACATCATTCTTGATGTGCAGGGTGTGGGATATGTAGTTTTTGTATCACCGCGCACACTTTCGCACATACCATCTTCAGGAGAAGCCACATCCGTTCTCATTGATACACATGTCCGCGAAGATCATATTCACCTATATGGATTTATAGACAAAACTGAACAAACCTGGTTCAGGCTTCTTACATCCGTACAGGGCGTTGGTGCAAAAGTCGGGCTTGCCATTCTGGGTGCCTGCCCACCTGATAAACTGCAACTTGCCATAACCGCTCAAGATAAGGCTTTATTGACACAAGCGGATGGGGTAGGGCCTAAGCTGGCAACAAGAATAGTCACCGAATTAAAAGACAAGGCCGCCTCCGTTCAAACCTCTGATTTTACAGTCAAGGCTGCGGGAAGTTTCACCGACACTACGGCAAAGCCAAGTGCGTCGGTCGCTGGAGGTGTTGATAATGATGCCGTTTCAGCCTTAATCAATCTTGGTTACGGACGTGCAGATGCGTTTTCTGCCGTTATGAAGGCGCGCGCCAATGCAAATGATGAAGAGGAGCCTAACCTCCAAACCATGATACGCCTTGCTTTGAAGGAGCTTAGTGCCTGATGAGTGATATTTTAGCAATGAAATCAGCAGAGCTTGAGGCAACGCGGGCCGACGGCGAAGATATGGAAGAACGCAGTTTGCGCCCTTTAGCCTTGGATGAATTTATAGGTCAGGAAGCTTTGCGCGCCAATTTAAAAGTTTTTATTGAAAGCGCATCCGGACGGAAAGAAGCAATGGACCATGTCCTGTTATTTGGTCCTCCAGGTCTTGGGAAAACAACACTGGCACAAATCATTTCCCGTGAACTCGGTGTGGGGTTTCGCGCAACATCTGGTCCTGTCATCGCAAAATCCGGCGATCTGGCGGCGATCCTGACCAATTTAGAACCCCATGATGTACTGTTTATAGATGAAATACACCGTCTTAATCCGGCTGTAGAAGAAATTCTTTATCCAGCGATGGAAGATCATAAGCTTGATCTTATTATAGGTGAGGGGCCCGCTGCGCGTTCCGTGCAAATAGACTTGCCACCTTTTACTTTGGTAGGCGCAACTACACGAAGCGGACTTCTGACCAATCCTTTGCGAGACCGTTTTGGTATTCCTCTGAGGCTTGAGTTTTACTCTTTCGAAAATCTTGCTGAAATTGTAAAGCGCAGTGCCACTATCATGGAATTTGAAATTGATGAGGGTGGTGCGCTTGAGATTGCGAAGAGATCACGTGGAACACCCAGGATTGCCGGCAGACTGACCAGAAGAGTACGGGATTTTGCGCATGCCGGCAAACATTCCCTCATCACTGCTGAGGTGGCTGATAAAGCGCTTCTTCGCTTGGATGTTGATGGCGAAGGTCTTGATGGCATGGATCGCCGCTATCTCGATTGTATAGTGGAACATTATTCAGGCGGACCTGTTGGTATTGAAACACTCGCTGCCTATCTCTCAGAACAACGAGATGTTTTGGAGGAGGTCGTTGAACCCTATCTTTTACAAAAAGGGTACATACAACGTACACCCCGCGGACGAGTAGTATCCCAGAGCGGTTATAAATATCTTGGCCTAGAAGCAACCTCATCTCCGTCACAATCAGGATTGTTTGAAAAATGAGCCACTCTATCCCTATACGTATATATTATGAGGATACAGATGCCGGAGGCGTAGTTTATCATGCAAGCTATATACGCTTTGCGGAACGGGGGCGTACGGAGTTTTTGCGCCATGTCGGTTTTGAAAACACTCAAATTTATAAAGACTTTGGCGTTTTGTTCGTTGTCCGGCATCTTGACGCGGATTATCTGTCACCTGCGTTTCTCGACGACTACCTGACTTTGATCACCGAAGTAACCTCTATGAAGAATACATCATTTATTATGTCGCACAGACTTGAAAATGATGAAAAAAGTATATTTGAGATGAAAGTTGTTATCGCCTGCATCGGTGAGGATAAACGTCCTGTAAAAATACCTGAAGTTTTACGGAATGCCTTGCAAGATTTACAATAGGGTGCTCAAATAGCAACTCCTTGAAAAAAGACCTATGAAGGAGTCGTTCTCTTATGGAACCTGAAACCGCCCTTAGTACAGTTGACGCAGCCACTCTTGCCGGCTCTGTTTCTCATGATCTAAGTATGTTCGGCCTTTTCCTGGCAGCCGACATAGTCGTTAAAATCGTTATGCTTATGCTTTTGTCAGCTTCTGTCTGGTGCTGGGCAATTATAATTTCAAAGCGACGCACGCTTAAAAACCTTAATAAGCGCGCTGACAGGTTCGAAGAGGCTTTCTGGTCAGGTGAGCCTCTTGATAAGCTTTACGAACGTGTAAAGCGTAGTAAACCGGATCCTTTGCTAAAAGCTTTTATTTCAGGTATGGACGAATGGAAAACAGCAACCAGTGAAGGAATACCTTCCTCTGAAAGCCTGCAAGCCAGCTTAAAACAACGTGTTGAGCGTGCAATGACACTTTCAATCTCGCGAGAATTAAATGCGTTAGAGCGAGGCATGACATTCCTTGCCAGCGTCGGCTCGACAGCGCCTTTCATAGGTTTATTTGGTACTGTGTGGGGAATTATGAACTCCTTCACAGCGATTGCAGGTTCTAACAATACGTCCCTTGCAGTTGTGGCTCCCGGTATTGCTGAGGCACTTTTTGCCACAGCTCTGGGACTTGTCGCGGCTATTCCTGCGGTTATCGCATATAACGTCTTTTCAACCACAATAAACGGATATGCCGACCGTCTGGATGATTTTACCGCTGAGTTTATGACGATACTAACCCGTCATCTTGATAAAAGAGATGGCAGCCCCCATTCCAGAAAGGTTGCGTAATTAAGTCATGGGCATGAGTCTTAATACAAATTCCGGAAGAAGCAACGGCGGTCGTAGACGTAGCCGATCCCAGATGTCAGACATTAATGTGACGCCTTTTGTGGACGTCATGCTTGTTCTTCTGATCGTATTTATGGTTACAGCCCCATTGTTAACAGCGGGTGTGCAGGTGGACTTGCCAACAAATAATGCTGCACCTGTAACTAACAGTGATGATAAGCCTATAGAAGTTAGCCTTACCAAAGAAGGGGGCATCTTTGTTGGCGAGACTGAAGTCACAATCGAAAAACTGGGGGGCGTTTTATCAAATGTTGCGAAGGAAAACAATCAGGATCAACGTATCTTTGTTCGCGGAGATAAAGGAATAGCTTACGGTGATATCATGGAGCTGATCGGCACCATATCCGAAGCCGGCTTTACCAAAATTGCCCTTGTTTCCGAACCTGTCGGCAATTAATTCGAGTCCTGCATAGGAAATAAAGCATGTCAGACGAACTGGAAAATGATCGTATAAAACCTGAAAGCGACCCTGAGCAAGGCGCTGGTCTAAAACGCGCTATAATTATCTCTTCAGTATTTCACATCGCTGTTCTCCTTTTTCTAATAATAGGCATGCCTCATATATCAACACGAGATTTCGATGCACCTCCGCCTGTTATGGTCGAGCTTGCCCCCATTTCAGATATTGCCCAGACCGATAAAGCACCTGTTAAGGCTCCGAAGCCTGAGCAGCCTCCAGAAGAAGAGAAAACACCTCCAAAGCAAGAGGACATCAAAAAAGAACCTCAAAAAGCACAACCAGAGCCAAAACCTGAACCCAAGCCTGAACCAAAAAAGGAAAAGGCACCAGAACCTCCTAAGGAAGATTTAGCGCCACCCGAAGAAGAGAAGCCTCAACCCAAGCCTGAGCCCGAACCAAAACCTGAACCTGAGCCTGAACCAAAGCCCGAGCTAAAAAAGGAAGAGCCAAAGCCTGAACCAAAAAAAGAGGAACCTAAAGAGGTTGATTCAGATAGTGCTTTTGACTCCATATTAAAAGATCTGTCGCCGACTGAGGCTGAATTTGAAAACCCTGCTGAAAACGAAAATGCTGATCCTGATGCCTTACCGCAACCCACACCTGATGCGCCACTCGGTGCACAGTTGACTATGACTGAATTAGATGCCCTGAGATATCAACTTATGCAGTGTTGGAACGTGCCGGCTGGCGCCCAAGGTGCACAAGACCTTAACGTAGAAGTTCGCATTACTGTTAATCCGGACCGCACACCCAGAAATGTGGAAATTATAAATACGTCTCGTTATAATAGTGATCCATTTTACAGGGCAGCAGCGGATTCAGCTCGACGCGCAGTTTTAAACCCAAGTTGCAGCCCGCTCAAATTGCCGCCGGAAAAATACGATCAATGGAAAACAACCATTGTCAATTTCAATCCAAGCGATATGTTTTAATATAATAAAGGAAACCAGAAACCATGAAGTTTTATAAAATTCTCACGCTTTTCACGGCGATTATATTCTTGTCATCACCAGCTCATGCCGAGCTGAGAGTCGATGTAAACAGGGGTGTTGTTGAACCTATTCCAACTGCCATACCTGACTTTTATGCTGAGCCAGGAGCCAATGCACAACTTGCGAACCTCATCCCAGAGATTGTAAGAGCTGACCTTGAAAGCTCAGGACTTTTCCGCATTTTACCGGAAAGTGCATATATCCAAGATTCTGCATCACTTAGCTCTGCCCCTCGTTTTCCCGAATGGCGCGCTATATCGGCACAAGCCCTTGTTGCCGGTAATGTTACTGCGGCGGGCAAGGTGGAGTACCGTCTATATGATGTTTTCTCACAAACCCAGTTAAACGGTATGGCTTATAATGTGACAGCAGATAATGTGCGCCGAATAGCGCATATCATTGCCGATGATATTTATAAGCGCATTACTGGTGAAGAAGGCTATTTTGACACACGCATTGTCTATATTGCAGAGGCCGGATCAGGTGGAAGCCGTGCGAAACGTTTGGCTATTATGGATCAGGATGGCGCCAATCATAAGTACTTAACTGATGGCAACGACTTGGTACTAACTCCTCGTTTCTCACCAAATGAGCAAATGATTACATATCTTTCTTATAAAGGTGGTAAGCCGCGTGTATACGTATATGATCTGAATACAGGCCGACAGCAGATTTTGGGGGATTTTCCGGGCATGACCTTTGCGCCGCGCTTCTCACCTAACGGCAATAAAATCATTATGTCTCTAGCCAAAAGCGGTAACACGGATATTTATGAGATGAATTTGGACAAAAGACAGTCCAGACAATTGACATCAAATCCGGCCATTGATACAGCGCCGAGTTATTCACCAGATGGCAATCAGATTACATTTGAGTCAGACCGCGGTGGATCACAACAAATCTATGTGATGGATGCTAATGGTAATAATGCCAAACGCATTACTTTCGGGAAGGGGCGCTATGCAAGTCCTGTATGGTCACCTCGTGGCGACCTGATCGCATTCACTAAAATGGAAGGCGGGAAGTTTTATATTGGTGTCATCCGTCCGGATGGGTCAGGTGAGAGACTTATAACCACAGCTTATCACGTGGAGGGTCCTACATGGGCACCAAACGGAAGATATCTTGCTTATTTCAAAGAAACACCAACTGGAAATGGTCGCTCGGCGAAGGTTTATGCGATTGATCTTACAGGGCGTAATGAATGGCGCATGAAAACTCCGGGCGACGGCTCAGACCCGGCCTGGTCACCACTTCATGAAAACTAAGTTACTTGATATGGCCCTTAAACAGGGCCATAACTTTAATGTAAGTATCCTTTTTAAAAGGCACGATATAGTCCAGCAGATCAGGGAAGGGGAGCCATTTCCACCTTGAAAACTCTGGCGGGTCATGCGCCAGAATATCTATGTCAGTATCAGATCCTGTGAACTTAAACGCCAGCCAAACCTGTTCCTGACCGCGGAATCTACCACGCCATAATCTCTTTTGCAGCTCAGGAGGAAGGTCATAGCTTGTTTTTTCAGTGGCAATCTCAAGTAGTTCAAGGTGGCGCTTTTCAATTCCTGTCTCTTCATAAAGCTCTCTATAAGCTGCCGTTTCAATATCTTCGCCTTCATCAATCCCGCCTTGGGGCATTTGCCAGGCACCAGGCGTATCAATTCTTTCTCCTGCAAAAACGTCCCCCTCTTCATTAAAAATAACGAGACCGATATTTTGACGATATGGCAAATCCTCAAGTGACATAAAAACTAGATGTCCGATCTGACCAGACGTGTAAGTGGCACAAGCTGCAAGCCTTGCCTTGACATACGTTCTGTAAGTTCTTTTATAACCTTGAATGCCTTTGGGTTAGCCTCTACAACCATTATGCCTTTGCTTTGTTGCAAGGTCTGGTCTATGAAGCTGTTAAAGTCTTCTTGGCGGATCTCCAGGTTCTCGTTTCGCGATAAATAAAACTCAGGTGCGCCACTTTTCCCCTGCAAAAACAAGCCGTAACCGCGCTCTTTACCCTCAGTTAGTAAAAACCTGAGATCAGAGGAGGCGTTAGTCTTGTTCCGTGCATTCGTATAAAGACCGGGGATGGCAAGTGAAGATGACATTATATTGTGAAGTCGGTTTGTGTTTTGCTCTAATGTGGCTTTCGAGCGCAAAGTATAAGGACCATTATCACTGATAACACCACTGGTATTTTCCAGAGGTACATTCAGCCATACTTCGAAATTATTATTCCTTGCTTCTGCCACTTTCTGCGGCAGGTTGGCAACATACGGGCTTGCAATCAAAGTCGAAAACTCCGGTAAGTTACCATATATAGCAGAATTAATTTTCTCAGAAAGACCAAAGTCCAAGATAAGCAAGCTGTAGAGGGCTTGTGTATTTCTTTTAACTTTAGGCGGTGTCAGGGAATAGGCCTCAAGAACTTTTGTATCTGTCGGATTGTCAACTACGGCCGGAATTGCTCCAAATTCTGTCTCCTCAAAATCCGGATCACCAAGAACAACCTTTTCCTCAAGTTCAACATCCTCAAACTCTTCAGAATCTTCCTGCTGAACTGTATTAACCTTATTAGTCTCAGTTTCGGTCCCCTCTGATGTTTCAGCATACTCTTCCTGCTGATTAGTTTCAGAGGCTATTTCATTTTCGGTCTCAGCCTCCAAATCATCATCTAAAGAGGCAAGGTCATCCGGAGAGGCCATGTCTGCCTGAATTTCAACATCAACACTGTGGAGCCTTTTAGAACTGTCAACTGTGTTGCCGCCAAAAAGCAGCAAGATACCACCAGTTACAGCCATTAAGGCAATAAATGTCCCAATAGTCAAAGATATGGAAAGCTTTTGATGCATACATACCTTTCACTTAGAAAAAACAGACTATAGATTGCCTTAATTTTCATCTTCTGTTGGTTTAAGTCTTTGCATTTCCTTTTCAGCCGCCTCTTTTTCCTCAGGGGTTGGTTCCCTTAGAGAGTTATCATTTGCGGCTTGTGTATTTGTCTGGAAAAGATCAAGTCCACGGATAAGATCTATGGCTCTTGCAAGCTGATAATCGATCTCATCTTTTTCCTCAACCGCGGCCTCAACTTCTTCATCTACAGGCTTGTTTTCATTGTCGCTTATAAGATTAGGATTATCAAGAGATCCTTTAAGATCCTTTTCACGTAAGCGTATTTCAGCCAGCTCTTCTATACGGGCTTGCTCCACCATAATGTCCGGCGTAATTCCGCTTGCCTGAATAGAGCGTCCGGAAGGTGTATAATAACGTGCCGTAGTCATGCGCATGGCACCATTACCCGGCAATGGGATTACAGTCTGGACAGACCCCTTACCAAATGATTGTGTGCCAAGGACAATTGCTCTGTGCTGGTCTTGCAGCGCGCCCGCGACAATTTCCGAGGCAGAGGCAGAGCCGGCATTTATCAATACTACAATGGGCTGTCCATCAGCTAAATCTCCGGCTGTTGCATTATCCCGTTTTGAGTCATTTGTGTTGCGTCCTCTTGTCGATACGATTTCACCTTTATCAAGAAAAACATCTGCAACGCCGATGGCTTGATCCAGAAGACCTCCGGGGTTATTTCTCAGATCCAGAATGTAACCGGAAACATCCCCATCAACATCGTCTTTAATCTGCTCAATCGCGTCAATAACGCCATCGGTAGTGTTCTGATTAAAAGTTGTCACACGTATATATCCGACATCTTCCTGCTCAATACGGTGGCGTACTGACTGTATGCGTATAACGTCTCTCTCAATTGATATCTCAAGCGGATCCGGCACGCCCTCTCTTACAACTGTCAACTTGATATCCGTACCGACCTTGCCACGCATAAGGTCAACTGCTTCACCAAGAGTAAGCCCCATAACTGGCTGGTCATCAAGCATAGTAATCATATCGCCAGCCTGAATTCCAGCTTTATAAGCAGGGGTATCATCTATAGGTGATACGACTTTAACCAGTCCGTTTTCCATAGTAACTTCTATTCCAAGCCCGCCAAACTCGCCCGATGTCTGAACACGCATGTCCGTAAAATCATCTTCATCAAGATAGGATGAATGCGGATCAAGGCTTGATAGCATACCGTTCAGGGCATGCTTTATAAGTGTTTTATCTTCCACTTCATCAACATATTGCGCTCTAGTACGTTCAAAAACCTCTCCGAAAAGATCGAGCTGTCTATATGTCTCTGCGCTATCACGTCCCAAGGTGTCCGGGTTTGTCCCATTTATTCTGTCTTCCTGTGCGAAGGCGGTGTGCGAAGAAGCCCCGAAAAGAATAGCCGCACCTGTGAGGAGTGTAAGAAGAGTTTTTTGGGGAAGAGGGGACATTATGCGTAAGCTCCGTTGCTTTGGTCAATTAAAGGTTTTTCAAGTTTTTTATCGGGTCAACCGGACGACCGTTTTTTCTCAGCTCGTAATATACGAAAGATTCGTTATTATCGCCACCTTGACCTGACTGTCCGAGCGGCTCGCCCACAGATAAATTTTGCCCTACGACTGTATCAATTTTTGTAAGACCTGCAATAAGGCTATAATAATTTTTTTCGTGCTCAACAATAACCATTTGGCCATAATTTTTAAATTCTCCGGCATATTTTACTGTGCCCGATGACGGCGTAACAATGATGGCATTTTGACGTGCAGCTATGTAAACGCCCTGACTTTTTGCACCAATATGGTCTGTTTCACCATATCCGACCGTAATGAGACCCTGCGCAGGCAACAGAAGTCCAGAAGGTGCTTCCTTGGCCTTTGATCTGTCGTAATTTGTCTTGGCCGCCAGGTTTTGCAATGCTCTGTTCTCAGGCTCGGGCTTTTCGTCCCGGTCGGCAATGCTCTCAGCACTTAGCTCCCTGTTTTTAGCCGCCAGATTTTGAACAAGCTCCTTCAGGTTGCTGGCTGCCGCTGCAGCTCTTTCTGACTCCTCCTTGGCTTGCTGGTAGTTGTTCGAAGTCTTTTGATACTCGCTATTGCGCCGTGCAAGGGTGTTTTCTAGTATCCGGCGCGCCTTTGATAAATCCTTTAGGTGATTGGCGCGTTCAGCTTTTAAGTTGCTTTTCTGCCTCTTTAAAACCTTGAGCTCGTTCATTTGAGCCTGTAATTTTTCAAGCCTTGCCGATAACTCGGGTGCCATGGCCTTCAAGGTTGTAATTGAGATTGCCGTGCTTTCCGCTGAGTCAGGATTTAAAAACATCGATTCACTTGGAAGCGACTTCATTTTATAGAGGCTGACAATGATTGAGGATAACTCTTCCCGATTATCCTCCATAAGCTTTATAGTTTCATCCTGTTGCTCATCAATATCAATAATATCTTGGTTTAGGGTTTGTACCTCCGCTTCCAAACGCTGGACTTCCCTCGCTTTTAAGCCGGATTCAGATTGAATATTTCCCATGTCGCGCTCGATAGTCTCCAGCTTTTGCGACAATTCCTTTAAGCTTGCTGATTCTGCCGTCGCAGACTGCCCCTGCAGGATATCTTTTTTTGATAGCGGTAACGGCGCACTGTTTTCCTGAGCGCAAGCACTCCATCCAAAGCTTAAAAAGCAAAAATAACAGAAAGCACTTATGCCGTATCGAAGCATATACAGTTAATCCTTATGGTAGGGATGGTTCACGTTTATAGAATAAATCCTGTATAATTGCTCTGCAAGCATTACCCTGACAAGTTTGTGAGGCCAGGTCATTTTTCCAAAACTGATTAAAAGATCACATTGCTGCTTAACCTCATCAGATAAGCCGCTGGATCCCCCAATTAAAAATATTATGTGGTCATGTCCCGACATATTTATATGATTAAACTTCTCAGCCATTTGACGGCTGCTAAAAGACTTTCCCTTTTCATCAAGGGCAATCACATATCCGCTCACACGAGAGAGCTCTTCCTTCAGGCGCTTGTTTTCAAGTGAGTTTTTCTGGGCCTCGTCAGACCCCTTAATATCTATTTCAAGCAATGAGACAGAATAAGGCAGACGTTCGATATAATTCTTATACAAATCCAGTTCGGCACCGGATTTTATCTTTCCTGAAACTATAAGGGTGACTCTCATGCGCACACAGTACTATGCGCACAAGTAAAAAGCCAAGTTTCTTATTAAGATTTTTACGAAACCGTAAGATTAGGTCAAGGGGTTACTGTCTGCTGTGAAGAGGCCGACATTTGGGCAAAATCACCCCACATTTTCTCAATATTATAAAATTCTCTAACTTCAGGTTTAAACAAATGCACTATGACATCTCCTGCGTCCAATACGACCCAATCACCGGTCTGAAAACCTTCTTTACGTACGCTTTTGATGCCTTCCGCATTTATTTTCTCTATAAGCTTGTCAGCCAGAGCCACGACCTGACGGCTGGATCGACCAGAAGCAATAACCATAAAGTCAGCTATATAATCATTTTCTTTCAAGTCCAGAACTTCAATATTTTCAGCCTTATTGTCATCCAATGTGGTAACGATAAGGTCTTTCAAAGTCGTGGCAGCTTTCAACAAGTCGGTTTTGCTCATGTGGTATTACTTATCTCCTGTGAGTATTAAACAAAAAAACCCGCCATACAAGGCAGGCAATCTTCCTTTGATAGTGGAAAATGGTGATGTTGCTCGGACGGTAAAACAAAGAAAACTCATGCAGTTAAAAAAAGCTGATCTCTTTTCCCTGTTCGGCCATCAAATTAATAAGCTTAATGCTTCTCATGGCTTTATTTTATACCTTTGTTTGAATGAAAATCAAGCTTTCTTATCTCGGTTGAGGAAAGCAAGTTCACCTGCACCTGTTTGATCCAATAGATATGACCCGAAGATAAATCAACTCTCTTGGGGGCTTTCAGATGCTCTTGATGTATAACTTGGCACGAAAAATTGTCAAAGACTGTCTTTTTAGACAGCAAACTCCAAGGTTGGCGGGCGACAAAGCAAATGGATGTTTGTTTTAATATATCTCTCCACCTGAGCCAGTCAGGCATTTGGTGTGCTATATCCATTCCTGCCAACCAGACAAACTGCCCCTGAGGCAGGTTTTTCTTAAAATAACGAAGCGTATCTATCGTCCTTGAAAAGCCTTGCTGACCTTCAACATCCAGAACCGTGACTTTCTTTCTATTTGAAGCAAATTTCATGCAGTTTTCCAACCTGTCTGCATAAGCATTTTGATTGGATCTTTTTTTAAAAGGATTGGCGGGAGTCACCAACCACCAGATTTCATCAAGCTCAAGCTTTAGGAGGGCCGTTTCTGATAAATGGATGTGGCCTTCATGGGGAGGATCAAAAGACCCTCCTAACAAACCTATACGTTTTTTTAAACGAAGTCTTTTTTTGAGCTCTTCAAGGGTCGGGGGGATATCGTTGTGTTCCAAAAGGAACTACTCCTGAATAAAGAAAAAACTAGTTAACCTTGCTCTCATCCAGTTTTTCCGGAATTGACGACACAGTTTCGGAAACCAGGGCAGCATGTGCTTTTTCATCAATGCGTGATGCAAGAATGTCCTGTGTTGCCTTTATGGCCATATCTACGGCTTGTGCTTTAACTTCACGAACAGCGTCCTCTTCCATACGCTTTAATCTTTGCTTCAACCATGCTTCACGACGCTCAAGTGTCTCTTCCAAATCTTTTTCAGCATGTTTGGCAATTTGGGCCGCATGAGTTTCTGCGGTCTTTAAAATTCTTTTTGCTTCGCTCTCAGCTTCACGCTGTTTCCGCTGATATTGCGCCAACAACTCCTGTGCCTCAACACGAAGGCTTTCGGCTGTCTCAATGTCATTCTTGATCTTGTCTATTTTACTATCCAAAGCGTCAAGAACGCTTTTTTTGCCAAGTCGATAAGCAACTACGACAAATACAGCAAAAGATAATAAAACCCAGACAGAGGTACTTTGAAATAATTCAATCATAAATTAAGCTGCCTTCTTATCCGCAATTTCGCCGCTAACATTGTTTACGACTTTTTTGATCTCAGCTTCTTTTACATCAAGATTAGAAAGTTTCTTCACAACATCACCCGTAATTTGCGTAACTATTGATTCGATATCTTTCATTGCTTCTGATTTTGCTTTGCTTAAGCTTTTCTCAAGCTTTTCCATTTCTTTCTCGGAACGCTCTCTAAAAGCAGCTGCCTGCGCAAGAGATTTTTCCTTAATTTCATTCTCAACACTTAAAGCCTGATCCGTTGCCTGTTGACGTGTAGCAGCAAGGTGAGATTCGTAATCAGCTTGCACTTTTTGCGCCTCTGAAGACATACGCTCAGCTTCTTCCATGTCACTTTCAACCTGATTGCGACGATTTTCAATCGTGGAAGACAAAGCAGGCAAAGTTTTACGTGAGAAAAACACATAAAGAATTGCATACATAATTGCCAACCAGAAAATCTGGCTTGGAAACCATGTGACATCAAATTGAGGAAGCCCCCCTGATCCATGCTCAGCCGCATGTTCCGCTGCCTCAGGTGCGGCGAGCGCAAATGATGCTGGCAACAGAGAAACAAGTCCGGCCGTCAGAATAAGGTGAGGGGCTTTCAACATTGCTTAAAGTCCTTAAAACTTGGGTTCGGATTAACCGAAAACAAGAACAAGTGAAATAACAAGTGCGAAAATCGCAAGAGCTTCTGTCAGTGCAAAAGTCAGGAAGAATTTCTTATCAAGAAGCTCGGCAGCACCAGGGTTACGGCCAACAGCTTCGTTATATGAGGCAAAAATCATACCTAGACCAAGACCAACACCTAGCAGAGGCAAAAGGGCGATTGCACCGGCCAAAAGTTTTACAGCTTCTAATTCCATTTTTTATCCTTCCTTAGATCAGCTTTAGTTTAAAGTTTTAGTTCAGTTTAACAGTTAAAATCGGTTTATACGTCTGGGGCGGAGTGTACACATTTTGCTTATGATTGCAACACTTCTCATACCAGATTTTTCTAATGTTCAAGTTCCAGAGCATCTTTCAGGTAAATACAGCTTAATACAGCAAACACATAGGCCTGAAGATAGGCTATCAACAATTCAAATCCAATAAGGATAGAATTGAACAACATCGGAACAAGTCCCGCAATCCAGCCTGCTGTGCCAAGAGCAAGTGCACTAACGCTAAAGGCCGCAAAAACCTTTAGCACAATGTGACCTGCCATCATATTAGCAAACAAACGAACAGATAGCGTTACAGGGCGCACAAAGAAGGACACAAGTTCAAGCGTGAATATAAGGGGCAAAAGCCACATGGGTGTCGACGGAGGAACAAACAACGTGAAAAAATGAAGCCCGTGTTTAATCAGTCCCAACACAATCACCATTGCAAATATCATTAAGGCAAGAGCCACAGTTACAATAATATGTGACGTATAAGTAAAGGAGAAAGGTAACAGCCCGAGAGAATTACCCATCATCACAACAACAAAGAGCGTGAAAATGAGCGGAAAAAACTTACGGCCCTTTGGTCCCATATTTTCCCGTATCATAGAGGCTATAAAATCATAAAGCATCTCAGAAGCCATCTGCAAGCGCCCCGGGATAAGTGCATGTGGTCTTACCGCAATCGTCAACATCACTATTGAAACAACAACACCAATCGTCATCCAGAGGGATGAATTGGTATAGGACACATCGATATTACCGATATGAAGCGGCACGATGGGTTGAATTTCAAACTGTTTCAGTGGATTTGCCATTTGTTATCTCCGTAAAGTTCACGCCGTTTTAACAGCTTGAGAGCCTCAAAGTAAATAGTTCCGTGTCTATTTACCTTCTTTTTTTCTTTTATGCAACTCTGCAAATCCTACAGAAGTGCCAATTTGTTGCGTAATTTTGTAAATATTCAGAAAACCGCTGCAGACCCCAAGCAAAAGAAAGATAATAAAGAAGAGGGGCTTCGTTTCAAAAAAGCTGTCTATTCCCCAGCCAATAAGCCCCCCGGCGACCAGCCCTACGAGCAATTCAGTGCCGGCGCGTATGCCAAGCTGCATATTATTTATATCTTCCTGATGCTCTTCTTCACGCTTCAAGGCCTCAGCCGTGGGCTTTCCAACGCCGCTATTACGTGCCTTTGAAAGCTTATCACTTAACTCATCAAGCTCGTCTTCATTATCTTGCATTGCTAAAAACCCCTATTCAGCTGCTTCCAAAAAATCCAGCTTCTGCTGCAGGTCAACAGATACCAGCTGGGAAATACCTCGTTCTGCCATTGTCACGCCATATAACCGGTCCATGCGAGCCATGGTAAGCCTGTGGTGTGTAATGACGATAAAACGTGTTTCGCCTGATTCGGCCATTTGCTCGAGGAGATTGCAAACGCGGTCTACGTTTGCATCATCAAGAGGCGCATCAATTTCGTCCAGCACACAAATAGGTGACGGTGTTGTCAGGAACATTGCAAAAATAAGCGCTATCGAAGTAAGCGTTTGCTCACCGCCTGATAGCAGGGAAAGTGACTGCAATGTCTTTCCTGGAGGCTCTGCAAAAATTTCAAGGCCAGCTTCCAGGACATCATCAGAATCCACCATTTCCAAATGCGCTTTGCCGCCATTAAACAGAGTATTGAACAGTTTCTGGAAATAACCGTTGATAACAGAGAATGCAGATTTAAGCCTTGTTCTTGCCTCATTATTTAACTTCGTAATAGCAGTGCGTAATTCATCAATTGCTTTTGTAAGGTCGTTTCGCTCTGTCAAAATATCGCCAAGCTGTGTTTCTATCTCTTCTGCCTCTACTTGCGCGCGCAAGTTAACCGGGCCGATCGCCTCGCGGTCACGTAATAGCTGGTCACGCTTGCGCCTTAAATCATCAGGTTTTTTGTCTTTGCTAAGCGTGCCGTCTTCCGCGCGCCAGGGCGCAATCAACTCAGCATTATTAGCCATGAGGTTTTTGACATTCATGTCAAAATTTTCTTCAACTGATTGCTCCACAGCTTGCAGTTGGTTTTGCGCTGCCTCCAATGTTGCCATCGCGCGACCACGTGCTTCGCGAGCATCCTGAAATTCTGTTTCCTTTTCTTTCAACCCTGAACGGGTTTCTTCAACCTCGGCTTCTACAGCTGCCAGCTTTTCAGCGTAAGTATTTTTACGCGAATCCAGCTCGCCAATACTGCTCAATATATCTTCTTTTTCTTTGAGTATTTCAGAAGGGCGGTTTTTAAGAGATTCCAGCTTCTCTTTCGACGTTTTCTCCCTCTCCGCAAATTTTTCAAGCTGATCGCGTGCACGGATCATTCTGTTTTTAAGGTTAATTCTCTCATCAGCAATAACGCGGAGCCTGATTTCGCGGCGCTTCCGCTCTCCTTCAATCTGCTCCAGTTCTGAACGCGCATTATGATATGTTTCGCTGGCTTCGTTATATTGAGCGTTCAGTGTCTCTATAAGTTCATCGCTATAACTTGAAGAATTATTTTCTATTTCTGCAAAAGCAGCTTTCGCAGTATTTAATTTGTCCGTCGCATCAGATATTCTATCGGTAAATGAAGCAATGATTTCAGATTTACGTGTACGTTCTTCAATCGTTTTGCGCGCATTTTCTTGCAATCTTTTTAAGTCACGAGTCCGTTCACGCAAATTCTCCTGCTTATCAGAGCGAAGTTGTCGTGTGACCTGTCTTTCTTTTTGCAGATTTTCCTGTCTATCAGAAAGAGTGGATACTTTGTCCTTTTGTGTCGTTAAAGCCTTTTCTTTTGCGCGCATTTCTTTCTCAAGCGTCTCAAGCCTGTTCTTCTGCTTCAACAAGGTTGATTGCGTATCGGGAGCGGCGGCGCGCACGTGATAACCATCCCACCGCCAAAAATCCCCCTCACGCGTAACCACTGACTGCCCGGCTTTAAGTTCTGAAGAAGCAGTTTCCGCTGCCGCCTTACTCTCGGCCAGGCCTGTCATCGCCAGGGCTGTTTTAAGTGCACCGGGTGCGTTAACAAATTGTGACAAGGGGGTTAAAGACTGGGGCAAAGTTGGCATATCATCATCTTTGACAGATGCCTCACTCCAATAGCTTTTAGCCTCTGTATCAGTTGCCGCCATCAACGCTTCGCCCAACGCTCTGGATAAAGCCAGTTCCGTTCCTGTTTGGGCTTTTATAGAATTAACGACAGGTTCAAATTCACCGTCTTGGCCTTGGGAGACAATACTTTCAAGCGTAGAAACCTCAGAAGACAGACCTGCAAGCTCACTTTTTATCTCACTTTCGCGTTCAGTTTCTGTCCGCAATTCTTGCCGCGTGGCTTCAATTTTCGCGTTCAGCTGCTCTTCTTCTATTTCAGCTTCTTCTATCCCGACAGTTAAAGTCTCTATTTCTTTATTAAGCCCTGCCTCATCACCACTGACATCACCATTACCACCGGAAAGCCTTTCCAATGCTTCTTCAGCATCTTTCTTTTTAGCGCTCAGCTTTTCCAGTTCCTCGGTAAGAGTGGATATTTCACGCTCAAACAAGGCTTTTTGCGCTTTTTCAGATGCCGTTGCCTGCAAGGCCTTCTTATATTCACCCTCACGTGCCTCCATAACCTCTTTCAACTTTGAAAGGTTGGTCTGCATCTCCTCTATACGCTGGCTTTCATTATCGCCTGCAAATTTTATTCTTTCCTCTTCTTTATCCAGCTTTTCAGCTAGCTTGGTATTTTCAGAGAGATTTTCACGCTCATGCCTCTGATCAGAAACAAGTGTTTCGATCTGGGTTTTTAAATCATGTATTGTTTTGGAAACCAGCTCTTCCTCATCCTCAAGCCGGCGCAAAGACAGGTTCTGCGTCTGCCATGCCGCTGCAGCCTTACTAGAATCATCTCTCAATTCAGGCAAGCGAGCGGCCTGCGTTTCTAAAGTTTTATTCAACTGCGCGATAACTGCCATTTTATCGGCAACAATTTTTTCAGTGGAAGATTGCAAAGATTTTGCTGTGTTCAATGTTTCTGCGGCCTGCAAATATTCAATACAGGCCAATATAATTTGTATTTCAGAAATTTCGCTATTTAGCTGCTTGTATCTGGCTGCCTGTCGGGCTTGTCTTTTCAGAGAAGCCAGCTGTGACTCCAGCCCACCTATACTGTCTTGCAGTCTAACAAGATTGTTTTCTGCCGCACGCAGTTTAAGCTCTGCCTCATGCCTCCGAGCGTAAAGTCCCGAAATACCAGCGGATTCTTCTAATATCTTCCTGCGCTCCAAAGGTTTTGCATTAATCATTTCTGTAACGCGACCTTGTGATACAAGGGCAGGGGAGTTTGCACCCACTACGATATCTGCAAATAGCATCTGCACATCGCGGGCCCTGACAACTTTTCCGTTCACACGATATGTCGATCCGTGATCTTTTTCGATCCTGCGGATGACTTCTATTTCATCCAACTGGTTGTAAACTTCAGGTGCGGTCTTATCCGAATTATCAAGAACAACCGTTACCTCGGCAAAATTACGGGCAGAGCGGGCAGACGTTCCGTTAAAAATAACGTCTTCCATGCCTCCGCCACGCATGCGTTTAGGGGAGTTTTCCCCCATAACCCAACGCAAGGCTTCTGTCAGGTTCGATTTACCGCAGCCATTAGGTCCGACTATACCTGTTAAACCCGTACCGATTTCTACATCGGTACGGTCAACAAAGGATTTAAACCCGTTTAATCTAAGCTTGGTAAATTGTACCATTTTTGCCTTTTACTATTTAATATCGCCAAAGGCTTCTTCAAATCTGGACAAAGGCTGGTTTCCTGTCAGGACAGCCTGACCATTGTTTACAACAAAGCTTGGTGTAGAGCGGATATTCCACTTTTCGGCTGTCTTTGCTTGCTCAAGAAGCGCTGCTTCAAGCTCTTTGTTTTCAAGGCACGCATCAAAATCTGAGTCTGTCATACCGGCCAGTTTTGCATTTTGGCGCAGAGAGGTCAGGTAATTGCTGTCATAGGCCCAGCTATCCTGACTTTCAAAAAGCAATGTCATAAAAGACACATACTTGTCTTCAGGCATACATCTTAGGATCATGCTGGCATCAAGCGCAGGTTTGTTTAAAGGAAGCTCACGAAACACCATCTGAACTTCACCGGTGTCTATGTATTTTTCCTTTAACTCTTTATAAGTCGTATTGTGAAAAGCGCCACAGTGACCACATGTCAGAGAGCTGTATTCCAAAACCTTGATAGGCGCATCATCCGAACCTACAGTTTGCACAGGGAGCAAAGGCGATACAGGCTCCGTAGCAAAGCTGGAAGTGTATTCGGACGCCTCTTCTGTAGAGGCTGTATCTTCTTCACCGATAACATTTGTCTCTTGAACAACTGCACTATCATCAGCGTCCTGCACCTCAATGTCGTCAGCGCTGTTATCCATGGTCATATCATCTTCAACAGCCTGACCTGTTACCGGGTCAATATTTTCTTCGACCGCTTCTGTTTCTACCATGGTTGTTTTTGTTACAAATCTTGGGTACATGAGAACAATCACAACGATAATTGCGATAATTCCTAAAATTATAAATAATGGGTTATTCTTTTTGGACTCAGCCATAATGATCCTCCTTAAAGGATAGTCTGTAAATTATCTTGAAAACGCAGCTATTCTGCATGATTTACCCATGCATTCGCAACTGATATAGGGACTCTTAATGCCTTTATCCACATTTAGACCCGAGATAAGAGTTTTACTTTAAGATATTAAGATAAACATAGTCTGAGCTAACTCGCGGTCCGTCATTACCTAATGCGCGAATTTGCATTCTTTGTGGCTGCACGCCACGCTGTATAAACCAGTCACGCACTGAAAGCCCGCGGGAAAGCGCTACACGGCGCGCCGTTGCGACATTACCGTTTGGAGTAAGCGTTGCATAAGCGTCTATTGAGAGGTTGGTATTATCAAGTGCATGCAAGGCTTTAAGAACATCCTCCAAAACAAAACTGTGAGCATAGGTGACGTCAATGCTATTCCTCGCAAAACTCAGCTTGAACACCTGCATATCTTTAGTCGACGAAGGCTTTTCTGCAGGCTTTAAAACCGAGTCACGAGCCTCTTTGAGAGTTTTGGACGTATCGATCAGAGATTCACTTTTTACCTCAGCCATATTTGCAACAATCGCTTTGCTCTCCCTAATTTTGAACGCCTTGTCAGACAATCCCTTGCTTTTAGGTTTTGGAATTTTTGGCTTTTTTAGAGGATGAGGCGGGTCTTGAACCGCCTGCGAGGGCGTTTCATCAGAAGCTTGATCGGGAGAATCAAAAGAAAGTGATGGCGGTGCATAGGGCTTCGTGTCCTGGGCCAACGCCATATAGGGACACATAACCACTAAAACACACAAAAAGCAAAACGGCAAGAAGCTGTTTTTTTCTTTATTTAGCATTGCTTAGAATGTTTTGCTCAGAAAATCTATGAAGCTGGCCATTGGTTGCCAAAATGCCTTCAGATCTGACCGGATCCGCTCTATTCTCCCCAAAGCCTGTTACCATTCCACCGGCTTCTTTAACTATTAGGTAGCCAGCTGCAACATCCCACGGCTTGAGTTTTCTTTCCCAAAATATTTCCGCACGACCTGCTGCTACATAGGCAAGATCAAGTGCCGCGGCACCAGGGCGCCTGAATGTCATCTGGTGCTTCAAAACATTTGCCAGCTCTTTCATATAATCTTCGTAAAAGCTGTGTGCTGCAACCGGGGAACCACCCAGAACAACAGATTCCTCGGGTTTGCTACGGCCTGAAACACGTAATCGTTTATTTCTCATAAAAGCGCCGGAGCCTTTCTCAGCCATAAACATTTCGTCCTTTACGGGGTCATAAATCAAGCCTGCGACAATTTCTCCCTTGCGCTCCAATGCTATGGAGATACACCAATGAGGAATGCCGTGCAGAAAATTGGATGTGCCATCTAATGGATCAATAATGAAAATATTATCCTTGTCTTTTCCTTCCACACGGCCACTTTCTTCCATTATGAAAGAATAGTCGGGGCGCGTCTTTGATAACTCGCGGTGCAGAATCTGCTCTGCGCGTTTATCAGCAGCAGAAACAAAATCAGCAGGCCCTTTACGTGAGACCTGCAGCTGCTCAACTTCTCCAAAATCGCGCAGCAGAGATCTGGATGCTTTTTCTGCGGCGGAAATCATTACATTAAGGTCTGGGGAACGAAGGCCCATAATATATACTCTTTTCTACTTTATTTGATCTTGTTTTAGTCTTTTGCGCGCTCTACGTATGAGCCGTCTTCTGTTTTAACTACTATACGCGTCCCGCTCTCAACAAAGGGAGGTACCATAACCTTAACACCGTTATCCAGTACAGCCGGTTTATAAGACGTCGTTGCTGTCTGGCCTTTAACTACCGGCTCGGCCTCCACAATTTCAAATGTGGCCTGATCGGGTAGGGTGGCGGCAAGAGGCTTTCCTTCATAAGTTTCGACCTCTACCACCATACCATCTTGAAGAAACTGGCCAGGCTCACCAAAAAGCTCCATAGGAATTGCCATCTGTTCATATGTTTCAGTATTCATTATAGTGACCATATCACCATCCTTGAAAAGATACTGGTAATTTTCCTGCTCAAGCCTTACGCGGTCAACCGACTCCTGAGTTCTGAAACGAACATTGTTTTTATTGCCAGTTTCAATGTCCCTCATTGTTATATTGATATATGACCCACCTTTTCCAGGTTGCGAGATATCACCGCTTATGACTGAGTAAAGACGTCCTTCATGTTCTATGACGTTGCCATTTTTAAGCGTATTTGCATTGACCTTCATTATTAACCTTCTTGTTGCTAATTTTTACTTTGTTTGTCTTTTTGAATAACAGATTCTCCAAAACTGTTCAGCCGAGACTTTAAATCCATATCCTCTACAGTTTCAAGCATATTAGACAAATCCTGCTTATCTTTTTCTTCCAAAGGCTTCGCTTTCATCTGTTGAGGCGCTCCATCTTTATGCCGCGCTTCTGTTGCAACAAACTCTATGTCACTTATAAAATCGTCACCTAAAAGCCTGCCTATACGCTCTTTTATGATACCTTTTTGATAGTGAAGCATGGTTGAGAGGGCACTTGGTACCCCGATGACCAGAATACGGTAATGCTTGCCTTTTCGTTTTGGCATTCGCAGCTTCACCGGCTGAGCCTTTTCAGCCATATCAGCCCCTACAATCTGATCCCATAAATCCAGAACACGCCCAAGCGCGACAAACTTCTTATCAAAAGTTTTCCCACTTATGCTTCTTACGCCGTGTGACAATGGTTTTAATCCGTTCATGTCTTCACACAGTAACTGAGTTGATATAGTTTGTCAGCTATGACTTTATCTGCAAAAGATTTTAGACAGCAAATGCTTGACTGGTACGATCGTCACCGTCGGCTTTTACCCTGGAGGGCACTTCCTAACCAAACATCTGATCCTTATCATGTATGGCTCTCCGAGATCATGTTGCAACAAACTACGGTTCAGGCCGTAAAAGCCTATTTTGAAAAATTTCTAAAGAAATGGCCAACGGTAGAGGATATGGCATCCAGCAGTCAGGAAGCGATCATTGATGAGTGGGCAGGGCTTGGATATTATGCACGAGCGAGAAATCTTCACAAATGTGCAAAAGTTGTAGCAGATCAACACAAGGGCCATTTCCCCTCAGATTATGAGGAACTTTTGAAGCTACCGGGCATCGGTCCTTATACGGCTGCAGCTATAACCTCTATTGCTTTTAATAAACCTGCTAATGTCGTTGATGGGAATGTCGAACGGGTTATGGCGCGCTATATGTGTATTGAAACGCCTTTTCCTGAAGGAAAAGCCGAAGCCAAAGAGAAGGCTGCATTATATATCGGGACATTTGAAGGTCGCCATTCCGATTATGCTCAGAGTCTGATGGATTTAGGCGCGACCACATGCCGCCCAAAAAGTCCTGTTTGTGGCATGTGTCCATTGAACAAGACGTGTTGTGCATATTCAAAAAACTTGCAAAACGAACTTCCTAAACGCGCAAAAAAGAAAGCACCTCCCCATAAGAAGGCAACCGTATACATCATCCACAATCCTGACACAGGGGAGATACTACTGGAAAGGCGGCCTGAAACAGGTTTACTGGCTAATACCGCTGCTTTTCCCACATCTGAATGGCTAGAGGCTGAGAAGCCCCTCAAAGCAAAAAAAAGCCAGAACAATGTACATCATGTCTTCACACATTTTTCACTGACGCTTAGCCTTAAGATAATTAAGGCCGATGAAAATTTCATTTTTTCTGATAAACTGAAAAGAGGGGAGCTGCAATGGGTAAGCCTGAAAGAAATCGGGAAGGTTAAGTTCCCAAGTCTTTTTAAAAAGGTTTATAGAATGCTACCCGTAGATATACTTAGTTAGATAAGGAAGCAAAGATGAAGCACTTCGCCATAATCCTGATAATTATTTTGTGCTCGGCACTTACACAGCATAACTATGCCATAGGCGCTGACGGCGTTACAGCAACCGAGAAGCCAGGTGACTTTGAAAAGCTCAGGAACAGCTATAAAGAACCGGAATACAAAAATATTATGGATCTATACTGGAAGACATCGCAGCTTGATATCAACAATACTGACCATCTGGATCTTTACCTTATTTTGAAAGAGTGCGAGATCAGTAAGCAGTATTTTAAAAATGACTTTGAATGGCACAAAATAAGAGAAGCCGTCAAATCTCACCTTGAAGCCTCTCGAGAAAACTTAAATAACCGCTTTTATGTTATCCAGCCTCTTAAACTATCAAGCTACAGCTTTGAACGCGGAGGCTTTGATATACTTCCTGAATACCAATACGCAGATTTAAAGAGATTTCGCATATCAAATAACCGTGTAGACCCGAAAGATTTCTGCGTTTCGGATAAAAGTTACAATGAACCTATAAATGTTTTTGCCCCTTACAATCTCAGTGTGAACTTGCGGGACGGCTTTACAATGACATATGTGCCCATGAGTGAGGACGTATCAAAAGCTTATTTGAATTTTCTAGATAACAAAAAGACAGTTAAAATAGCGGGCCAAGAGATGGTACGT
This sequence comes from Micavibrio sp., assembly GCA_002695035.1. Taxonomy (GTDB): domain Bacteria; phylum Pseudomonadota; class Alphaproteobacteria; order Micavibrionales; family Micavibrionaceae; genus UBA2137. The sequence goes on from NZNU01000075.1 coordinate 66,111, forward strand.
GACGCCTTTGTCGTATTCTACCTTACCCTGGACAGCTTCTTGCAGAATGAGATGGATTATCAAGCACCTGGAGTAAACTTAAAGGAATACAAAGCAAAGCTCGATTTCATAGAAGTCTATGCGGATCAGGAGTTAAGAAGACCCCTTTACTACCGTCGCGTTAATTAATTCACAGGGCTTTGCGAAGCGTCTTCTGTTTTTTTCAAGTTTGTACGCATACGTTCCCTCAAAACGTCAATGGGAAACCTGCGACCATTTTCATGGTAATGCCAGTATGTCCAGCCATTGCAAGAAGGGGCATCTTGAAGATGAGCTCCTGTCTTATGAATTGAGCCACGGAATTTGTTCTGGCCTTCAGAGACAATTAACTGACCATCAGCGCCAACTTTTGCACTAAATTTATTCTTATGGTCAGTAAGCTCTGTACCAGGCTTGAGCATACCTTGCTCTATCAGCCAACCAAAAGGAATACGCTTTTGCTCTCGCTTGGCAGGTGCTTCCAAAATCTCTTTTTCATCGACCTCTTCGGTTGCGTCAATGCGCTTCTGCGCGCCTTTGATATAGGTTTTATCTTGTTCTATACCAATAAAGTTACGACCCAACTGCTTGGCCACCGCACCAGTGGTGCCTGTACCGAAGAAGGGGTCTACGACCACATCGCCTTTTAGTGTTGAAGAGAGAATAACCCGGTAGAGAAGGGATTCCGGCTTTTGTGTAGGATGCAGTTTATCGCCATCCTCATTCTTCAGGCGTTCATGTCCGGTACATAGCGGTAAAAACCAGTCAGAGCGCATCTGCAAATCTTCGTTCAGTGCTTTCATTGACTCGTAGTTAAAACGATATTTACTGTCTTTTGATTTAGCCGCCCATATAAGTGTTTCGTGCGCATTGGTAAAGCGGCGCCCTCTGAAATTGGGCATGGGGTTTGATTTGCGCCATATGACATCGTTTAATATCCAAAACCCCAGATCCTGAAGGATTGAGCCCATGCGGAATATATTGTGGTAAGACCCTATAACCCAAATAGAGCCATTTTCGTCTAAAGCGTCTCGCGCCGCAGAAAGCCAGTCATGTGTAAATTTATCATAAGCCTTAAAGCTTTCGAACTGGTCCCATTCGTCATCCACCGCATCAACTTTTGAATTGTCCGGTCTGTGGAGGTCGCCATTCAGTTGCAAATTATAAGGAGGATCCGCAAAGATCATATCAACACTGCCCGATTCAAGCTTCTTAAGCTCCTCTATACAGTTACCGTTGATTATGGTGTTTAGCTTACTTGTGGATACTTTACTTTTTTTACTGGACATACTTCCCTCAAATCAAAATTTATCCTCAGAATCATGAATCATCACGGACTCTGCGTCAAGTAAAAAATAAAGATTCTTACAACGGACTCAACAAGTTGGATCGTTCAATTAATGTACGTGCCTCTAAGTTACTATAGTGATTCGTTTTCTAGAATCAGACGTACAGGTGAAAAAGATTTACGGTGGTGAGGGGTGACACCCAATTTGTTCAGTGCCTCAATATGCATCTTCGCGCCATAACCGGAATTACTGCCCCAGCCATAACCGGGGAAGAGGCCATCTAACTTACCCATCTGTCTGTCACGCGTTACTTTTGCTATTATGGACGCAGCAGCAATAGAAAGTGACCTACTATCTCCCTTTACCAAACATGTTGCCTCACAAGAAAGCTTAGGGAGTTTGTTGCCATCGATAAGAGCATGTGAACATTCCCGCTCCAAAGACTGATAGGCGCGCGTCATAGAGAGAAGGGAGGCTTGCAAAATATTAATTTCGTCTATTTCTTCTACCGAAGCTTCCCCAACACCAACATGGCAGTGTTCGTGAATGATATCAAAAAGCCTTTCACGCTTTGGTTTTGTCAGCTTTTTACTATCTGTAACTTCTTTGAAAGCAGGTAGTTTCCTAACCTCAAAAGGAATAATAACGGCAGCAGAAACAACAGGACCAGCAAGTGGACCGCGCCCGACCTCATCTATACCGCAGACGAGGCCCTTATATTTATCTTCATAGGAAAAGTCAGGTGCTTCTTTTTGTAAAGTCATAACCAAAGACTAAAAGAGACCGCTCCGTTGAACAACACAAAAAATGTTAAAGCTTTAAAGATTTTGTAGCAATTTCATACACGTTGGGTGAGAGGTCTTTAGTTTTAACTATATCCTCAAGTGCTGTTTTCATCTTTTTCTGCAAGTCGGGTTTATAGCGCTTCCATTCCCGTAAGGGGGTTAGGAGGCGCGCCGCAATTTGCGGATTGATATCATTTAGCTCAATTATGGCGTCCCGTAAAAAGCCATAGCCTTTCCCCGATGGATCATGGAAATGGACAGGATTATTCATGGCAAAAGCCGCATATAGGGAACGTACACGATTTGGGTTTTTAATATTAAAGTCACCATGAGCACGGAGACTTTTTAAATCATCAAAGATTTGCGGCCTGTCTGCCATCGCCTGGAGCGTAAACCATTTGTCTATCACCAATTGATAATCCTTAAAGTCGACATAAAAGTCCCTTAAGGCGTCTTCTCGCTCTTTGGAGCCCGTATCAGCAAGCACAGAAAGTGCTGCTGCGCGATCAGTCATATTTGTAGCAGCGTCAAATTGTGCCTTTGCCAGCTGCACAGTTTTACTTTCATTTGCTGTTATTAAGTAAGCCAGAGCAGTATTCTTTAGGGCGCGCATGCCCATATCCTTAGGGGAGGGACTGTATTGGCCTGTTGATTTGTTATCGCCAAATATCTTCAAAAACTTGCTCTCAAAAGTTTTTGCCAAATGACTTTTGATTTTTTCCCGCACTTTATGTATCGCCTGCGGATCTACCTCATTCTGGTCATTGGCAATCATGGTAAAGTCAGGCAAAGAAAGTGACCTTGCCAATAGCGCCTTATCTGTAGCCGGATCACCAGCCTGATCAAGCAGAGCGGCATAACTGTCAGTGAACTCTTGAGGGATTTTTGCCGTTGGATCCGCTAGCATCGCATTAATCTGGCGCATAGCAAGTGTTTGCCCTGCCTCCCATCGATTAAAACCATCACTGTCATGGACCTGTAAAAACCTTAAATCATCATCCGTTAAATCCGTTTGCAGCTTAACAGGCGCCGAGAAGTTTCTTAAAACTGAGGGGGCCGGGCGCTCACCTATATTTTCAAAGGTGAAGCTTTGCTCCATTTCAGTAACCTCAAGAACGCGGGACGTTTCGCCATTGCCAAGATCCATATCCTGGCCTTTGTTATTCAAGAGACCAATGTTTACAGGTATAAGAAATGGTTTTTTATCTTTTTGGCCGGGTGTGTCGGGCAGTTCTTGCTTGAAAGTCACAGTGAATGTTTTGGTATCTTCATTATATTTTGTCTCTGTCTTCAGAACAGGCGTTCCCGCCTGTAGATACCAACGGAAAAATTGCGACATATCGCGCCCGGAAGCGTCTGCCATACATTCAACAAAATCTTCACAAGTAACAGCCATTCCATCATATCTTTGAAAATAAAGGTCTGTTGCTTTACGGTAATTTTCCGCACCTAAAAGAGTATGTTGCATACGAATAACTTCAGCACCTTTTTCATAAACAGTCGGTGTATAGAAATTATTGATCTCTATGTAGTTATCAGGGCGGATAGGGTGGGCCATCGGGCTTGCGTCTTCTGGGAACTGCGAACGGCGAAGCTGGATAACATCATCAATACGCTGAACAGCGCGTGAATTTAGATCACTCGAAAATTCCTGATCCCGAAAAACGGTTAATCCCTCTTTCAAAGACAGCTGAAACCAGTCACGGCAAGTGACACGATTACCTGTCCAGTTGTGGAAATATTCATGGGCAATAACACCTTCCACGCGCATAAAGTTAAGGTCTGTGGCTGTATCTGGATGAGCCAGAACTAGTGCCGTATTAAAGATATTCAGAGACGTATTTTCCATCGCACCCATATTGAAATCGGAAACAGCAACGATATTGAAACGGTCAAGTTCATACTCCCGACCATAGACATCCTCGTCCCATTTCATGGATTTCTTAAGCGACTCCATAGCATGATCACATTGGGTCTCATCGCCTTCACGGACATAGATACGCAGATCCACCTTGCGGCCTGATTGGGTTACAAACTCGTCCTGAAGGTGGACAAGATCACCTGCAACGAGAGCGAATAGATAGCACGGCTTTGGAAAAGGATCGTCCCAAACAGTAAAGTGACGTCCTTTGTCCAGATCACCTTCCTCGACAAGGTTACCGTTTGACAATAAAACGGGGTACTCATCCTTGTTTGCCTCAACACGTACGGTAAAAGTGGTCATAACATCAGGTCTATCAGGGAAATAGGTTATACGGCGAAAGCCTTCAGCCTCACATTGCGTACAATAATTTCCACCTGATTTATAGAGTCCCTCAAGAGCCGTATTCGAAGCCGGGTCTATTTCACTCTCAATTTCAAGTGTAACAGCAACGCCCTGGTCATCAATAATGAGCCCCGTATCAGTTAATTTGTAATCGCCTTTACCCAGAGTTTTACCATTTACCTTGACGGATAAAAGCTTCTGATGTTCACCATCCAGCCTGATTTCCTGACTATCCTCACTATGGCGCTTTAACTCCAGACGGTTTTTTACAATCGTTTTGTCGTCATATATTTTAAAGTCCAGCTTACAATGGCCTACGTTGTAAGGGTATGGTGCGTAATCTTTTAAATGAATAGTTTGGGGCTGGTCGGTTCGCATAATTATCCTGATGTAAAAATTCTTTTAAAAGAGGATAATGCAAGAGAGTAAAATGTAAAGCGCAAGCTTTAGCTGCTTAATAGTAAGGTTTTACTGATTATTATAAGCCAGCTCCACACGGCGGACAGAATTCCTGTCAAAACCTGCTTCACGGTTCAGGCTATTCAAAACATGATTAAGAGCATAGTAAACAGTTGTCTTACTAACAGGACCGTCCGGGTCGGCAGAATATATCGAAAAGGGGGATTTCAGAAATTCCCTGTCCCCGACATAACCAAGATCTGAAGCCTCATTTAGAATTTCGCGGAAAGTTTTTGCATCCTCTTCTGCCAGTGTTGCAGGCACATTTCCCGCTCTTATCTGTTCCAGCAAAGCATCCATTCTCTGGTCTTTGGTTGGTTTCTTTTTACTTCTTCGCCGGTCAGGCGAAAAGCCCAGGACGTCTTCATAGAATTGATGGCAGGCTTTTTGAAAATTATATGTTAGGAAATGCTTTTCCATGATTTACACATTTATTAAGTTAGTGGCTTTTACTCAACATCATCATCAGATTTATTAACATAACCACTGAGCGCGTGCAACAAGTTTTCCAGATTTTTTCCAGCGATCGAAGAAATTACTTTCGGTTTAACACCCGTCTTTTCCTCAAATGTTTTAGCTTGATCCTGTGACAGTTCCTCCCCAAGCGCATCTGCTTTCGTTAACGCTACGACTTCGGCTTTATCGTACAAGCCCCCGCCATATTCTTTTAATTCATTGCGTATCGTCTTATAAGCATCCCACGGTGCATCTTGCGTCACATCGACAAGATGTAGGAGGGCGGATGTCCTCTCAACGTGACCCAGAAAGCGATCCCCCAAACCATGCCCTTCATGAGCACCCTCAATCAAGCCGGGAATGTCTGCAATTACAAACTCTGTTTCACCTGAACGTACGACTCCGAGGTTGGGATGAAGAGTTGTGAAAGGATAATCCGCTATTTTCGGTTTTGCTGCTGTAACAACAGACAGAAAGGTTGATTTACCGGCATTGGGCAAGCCCAGCAAACCGACATCAGCAATGAGTTTAAGCCTTAACCAGACAGCGCGCTCATCACCAGGCCAACCAGGCGTTGACTTGCGCGGGGCCTGATTGGTTGAGCTTTTGTAATGCATGTTTCCGAAACCGCCGTCACCGCCTTTGAGAAAAAGTATCTTCTCGCCAGCTTCTGTCATATCAAACAAAACTGTTTCTTTGTCCTCGTCCAGAATTTCCGTACCAACAGGGACTTTAATAATAAGATCATCTGCACTGGCACCTGTTTTTTGCGAACCTTGACCGTGAAGTCCGTTCTTGGCACGGAAATGTTGTGTATAGCGAAAGTCAATCAGTGTATTCAGCGTATCAATAGCCTCGAAGTAGACATCGCCACCCTTGCCACCATTACCGCCATCGGGCCCGCCAAATTCAATATATTTTTCACGACGGAAGCTGGTACAACCCGGGCCACCATTACCACTGGATACATATATTTTTGCCTGATCGAGAAATTTCATTTACTTTTACCTGATAGATAGAGAAAAGGGGAAAGCCAGACTTCCCCCTTATACCCATAAATTCTAAAAATTGTTTTTATTCTGCTGCTTTAGCAGTATCACCATCATTGGCGGGAACCACATTCACAACCGGGCGATTACCTTTTGTGCGTGTGAAAAGAACTTCGCCATCGACAAGTGAGAAAATTGTGTGGTCTTTACCAAGGCCTACATTTTTGCCTGGAATGTATTTTGTTCCGCGCTGGCGAACAAGAATATTTCCGGCAAGAACAATTTGTCCGCCATATCTTTTTACGCCAAGTCTGCGACCTTCTGAGTCGCGTCCGTTTCTGGAACTACCACCTGCTTTTTTATGTGCCATATATAATCTCCTTTATTCTATTAATAACAGTATATTAAACAGTTCAGCTACTAAGCTGCCTTAACATCAGTGATGCGCAATACTGTTTTAGGTTGACGGTGTCCGCCTTTACGTCTTGAATTTTGACGACGGCGCTTTTTAAAGATCACAACTTTTTTGTCGCGGCCTTGCTCGATAACTTCTGCAGTAATTTTAGCTGAAGCTTTTTCACCGATTTTGGATGTTTTTCCATCGGAGAATAAAAGGACATCGTCAAGAGTAACCTTGTCGCCTTCCTTACCATCCATTTTTTCAACGCGGATGACGTCACCTTTTTGGACTTTATACTGTTTTCCGCCAGTTCTTACGATCGCGTACATATCACGAACCTCTTAGTTAGGGTTAAGGGTTGTCTTTTTATTTATTATTGAGGAACGCTTATACCTGTAAATATAAACACTTGTCAATGAAAATAGACCTAAAGCAATTAACGATACAAAATGGACAAATATTTCTCGGCCTTGTCACATAAAAAGGTCAAAACATTCCCCATTTCAGGATATTTTTGTTTTATCTTTTGTGCCGCCAAGTAATTACCGCCGGAAGAGGGACCAACAAAAAGTCCTTTATTACTAGCCAATGATTTGCACGCTTCAATCGCATCCTCACCATCAATTTGTATAACGTCATCGACAAGGTCACGGTGGCGTTCATAAATAGAAGGCACAAAACCATCATTGATGCCCTCAATACGATGTGTCTCAACAATTCCACTTGTCAGAGTAGGGGACTCAGATGGCTCCATCGCGAAAACTTTTAAGTCAGGATTGTGCCACTCCTTCAAGGCTTGCGCGACACCGATCAGTGTGCCGCCAGTTCCGACGCCTTGTACGATGGCATCAATTTTAATATTGCTCTTGTTGATTTGCTCAATAACTTCGCGGCCCAGCCACTCACGATTTTCCTCAACATTCCATTCACTGTCAAACTGGGCAGGACAATAAAAACCCTCTTTTTGGCCCTGCCTGATCGCATAGTCCTTGGCTTCATTAACATGGAAATAGCCCATATATTTAACCGTCGCACCAAATCCACGAGATATAAGCGTACGCTCATTCGTATATCCTTCGGGAATACACACAATCATCTTATACCCCTTTGCAGCAGCAACCATTGAAAGCGCGTTACCTGTATTTCCGCTTGTTGACTCAATAATGGTCATTCCCGGCTTTAAAAGGCCTTCGTCTTCAGCCTTTTCAATCAAAAACTTGGCCATTCTTGCCTTTATAGACCCTGACGGGTTTAAAAATTCCGCCTTGGCAAAAACTCCATCACCTATGGATAAAAGAGGGGTATTGCCTATAGCATCCAATATGCTTGAGCTTAATTCGGGTGCGGGTGTAGAAGCTTTCATTTGCGGTATCTCAACAGAAATAGAGTGTTAACATCAGAACGCACACAATACGTTGCCCGTGACGTCTATTCCAGAAAAAATTATGTGCACATGCAGCGCGGTTGAGGGAAGCTTTTTTGTTGACATATATCGCCCCAGCCTTTAATAAGTTCATTAATTACATAAGATAAAAAAGGCAGGTTTATGAATAGTGCTGTAGAAAAAAGCAGGTATTGGGGTTTAACTGATGTCGCTAGCGATCTGGATTTCACAGGTCAAAATGTTTTAGTCACAGGAGGCGCCGCCGGAATTGGCGCTGATAAAGTCAAAGCTCTCCATACACTTGGCGCAAATGTCATTACACTGGATATTCAGGAGAAAGCCCTCGAAGAGCTTAAAGCGAAGCTTGGAGGAGACAGAATTACGACTATCCCCTGTGATCTCAGCCAAAACGATCCGAAAGCTTATGAAGAACTAGCTAAAAAAATCACAGAAGCGTCCCCAAATGGCTTAATTGACGGATATATAATGAATGCAGGTGTCGTTAAGCTGACAGATATTAACACTCATAACACTGTCGCAAACACACCAATGTCTGAATTTGAGAAAATGGTGCAGATTAATGCACTTTCTCATATCGCAATCTATCAGCAGCTTAGAGAACATTTTGCACACCATGCACGGTTACTGGTTACAAGCTCACCAATAGTCGGGCGCGCAGACCCAAAAACAGCAGGCTATTCCGTAACCAAGCGCATGATGGATTCGTTTGCAAATAATATCGCCGCCGAACTGAGTGGCACAGATATGATGATTGCGGGTTATGTACCACCTCCCGTGCAAAACTTTTTACGTCGTGATTTAAAGCCTAATGAACCTTTGCACGCACATCCTCACGGCGAAGACATTGTAGAAATACCTTTAAGACTTCTGTCTCCAACCGTAAGATCCGATTTTAACGGCAAGGTCATCGCATATGGTTATGATAATTTGCGTGAAAAATCCGGCAAACTGGCTGATGGCAGATCATATGACTATATGCCCCGCAATCTTGATGATAACGGGTTTATATACAACTTATTCACCCGTGATTTTGATAACGGTGGCGGCGATGGAGGCGATTTATTCATGCAGGGTTATAGCACTCACGCGATGAGAGAGATTATGGATCTTGGTACAACACCGGATATGGACACGGATCAACTCCTTAAGGATGTATATAAAACACCTGATCATATAGCTAAAAACCGAAACCAGGGCCCAAAATAGGAGTAAATAATCATGACTCTTGATACGTTAATAGCCGAACAAGACGGCAAAAAGTTTAAAGGCTATCTTAGCGTTCCAAAATCAGAGGGGCCTGTACCTGCACTTATACTTATGCATGAAGTCTATGGTGTAAACAGCGGCATCAGACAGCTTGCTGATCGTTTTGCAGAAGAGGGATTTCTTACACTTTGTCCCAACATGTATTGGAAACATGACGAAGATGCAGGCTTTGAATACCAAAAACTAGGGCAACCGAATTCCAAGACACTGGAAAGGAAAAGATACGAAGCGCGCGAGCTTATGTTCAAATTCGTTGAAGGTGATGAAACAAAAATAGAAAAAGGTATTGAGGACGTTCTTGAATCCATCAACCTTGCAGCGGCCTTCCTGAGAGCGCATGAGAAATGTGATGGAACAGTTGCCTCGTCAGGATTGTGTTTTGGTGCACGAAACACATGCCTTGCTATAAATCGCGGCGCTGATATTGATGCTGGCGTGGCCCTTTACCCCACGCCAAAAATCGGCGAAGTCTTTCCACAGAAAAAAGAGTATCTGGATCCAACACGCTTTATGGCGAAACCCCTTCTTATCACTATTGGTGGTGAGGACCCCTATATATCACAAAGGGATAAAAGCCAGTTAATGGGCTTTGCCAGCAGAAACTATATTTACACAGCAGGTCTGTCAGAGCCCCTCACAAGCGGAGGCGGATTTGCAGGAGACCAGAATATGGTTACCCTGTATTACGGCAATAATGGACATGGCTGGAACAGACCTAACAGCAGTTATTATGATGAAGGGACATCAGAGCACACAATCAAATGTGCAACAGAATTTTTGCGCAAAGCAATGTCCACTGACATGAAAGCAAATCAAATTATCTCAGGCACAAATGCAACCGAGATGCCGAAATCCGAAACGTATCAGCCCACGCATAAATTATAAGGCTTGTCATGCAGGATCTGATTAACTGGATTAAGACAACTGGCATGGAAAAGATAATCTGGGCAACAGATCTGGATTTGACCGTTTTAGATTCTCATAAGGACCCGACGGCTGTCAGCGCACCTGACGGTGTTGAAGAGCACTTTAAAAGACTTAACGAGCTCACAAATGACCGTTTCTTTATCATAACCGGGCGAGATATGGCCTATGTTGACAAGCTTTTTCCCAACACTTCATTCCGCTCATCATGTGAATACCATAACATGGTACGATTTGACACAACAGGTGTCGTTCATGAACCGAATCCGCGTCCTAAATGGAGCTTAATTGACAAGGAGCTTGAACATCTAACAAAACAACACCCCGGATTGACCTTCAGAAGCAAACCATTTATGCGGTCAATGCATTATACCCATGCTGCCAGCCTCGCAAATGATCCATCAGCCAAAGATGCAGTCGTTCAAAAAATACAGACACTTCTGGACTTTCATGAAGCAAGTACGGGTCAAAAACTTGAAAACATAGATGGCGGATCAGTATTTGACCTGGCACCGTTTGGCTCTACAAAAAAAACAGCATATGAGGCCATCTTAAAGCTAACAAAAGCAAAAGAAAATGACCTGATCCCAATTTACTTTGGCGACAGCCCCGGTGATATCCCAGCCGCAAAAGTGGTTCGCGACAATGGTGGCATTTTCATATCAGTTGGAAGTGATGAAAGATTGCAACCCTATGCTGACTTTGAATTAAAAAATCCAGCTGAATGTCGTGACCTAATTAAAGAGGTCGCATCCTGGAGCAAAAAAGATCCAAAACCTTCTAAAGAACCAAAAGCGCCCTAAAGTCGTTAACATTTGTCCGTGTAGGTCCTGTTTTTATTAATGTCCCCAGTTTTTCAAAAAGACTGTACGCGTCATTATTTTCCAAATATGCTCTACAATTTAAACCCATATCCTTGGCTCTCTCCCAACATTGAGGCGTAAAATATGCTCCGGCATTATCCTCGCTTCCATCAATGCCATCCGTATCACAAGCAATGCCATATATGCGAGGGTGCCCACTGGAATTAATGAGGGCGGATAATAAATATTCAGCATTTCGACCGCCGCGACCATCACCCTTAACAGTTACCGTCGTTTCACCACCCGATATTAAAAGCGCAGATTGGGCATCATTCTCTTGCCTTAAAGCCATGTTGACATGATCTTTTGCCACAACTCTTGCTTCGCCCTCAATATCATCTCCCAAAATTGTGACACTTAGGTCTTTTGATTTGGCGATATCCGCGGCTGCCGACAACGATTTACCTGCCTTTGCAATTATATGAACCTCATTCCTCTCAAAAAATGCCTCTTTGCCTTTGGGGGTTTCGTTGGTAGCATCACTTAAATAAGCCATAACCTTATCAGATATCGGAATTTTATAATCATCAATTATTTCAATAGTCTGACTGAGAGTTGTTGGATCAGGCAAAGTGGGGCCAGAGGCAATAGCACTTGATTCATCTCCGGGAATGTCGGAAATCAGATATGTCATAAGTTTTGCAGGAGCAACCGCCTCAGCCAGCCTGCCGCCTTTGATAGATGATAGATGCTTGCGAACTGTATTCATTTTCTGGATAGGTGCACCAGACTTAAGCAGCGCCCTGTTGATTTCCCGCTTTTCATCCGCGGAAAGGCAGGACGCCGGCAGGGACAAAAGCGATGATCCCCCACCAGAAATTAAGGCTATTACAGCATCACCTTCACCCAGGCCCTTCACCAGCTCCAGAATTTGTTTTGCTACCCTCTCGCCAGCATCATCAGGGACAGGGTGAGCGGCTTCAATAATTTTAATTCTGGAGCAAGGCTGGTGATACCCATAGCGTGTAACTACAACACCCTCCATCTGAACATCCGGCCATTCTTTTTCCAAGGCTTGCGCCATAGCTGCCGAGGCTTTTCCTGCGCCAATCACAACAACGCGTCCCTTGGGAGGTGTAGGCAGATATTCAGCAAGACATTTTGAAGGATCTGCAGTATCTACAGCCACGTGAAATAAATTTTGTAAAAATTCTACGGGGTTTTCTATCACAGCGCTCTTACATGACCATCAACACTTATGGACTGTCCGGAAATATTCTTACCCAATGGAGAGCAGAGGAAAAGTATCTGGTTTGCAACATCCTCGGCTGTCACCATTCGGCGTAGAGAAGCCATATCTTTATATTTTTGATTCATATCTTCAAAAGATACATTCTCATTTTCGGCGCGCGCCCGGATAACAGCTTCAATTCTGGGGCCCTCAACTATGCCAGGGAGGATACTGTTTACCCGTATACCATCTACGCCCAGTTCTTGCGCCAAACTCTCCGCCAAACCCCTTATAGCCCATTTTGTGGCCGCATAAGGTGTGCGGTTTGCATAAGCCAACCTTCCGGCTATAGAAGACATGCAAATGATCGAGGCATTATCTGATTTACGAAGTAGGGGGGCTGCATATTTCGCGCAATAAAACTGCCCGTTCAAATTGATATCAATTGTTTTACGCCAATGTTCAGTGTCTATTTGGTCAACACCACCCGTGGGGCCCGCAATTCCAGCATTATTGATAAGTATGTCAACACCACCTAGAAATGAATTTGCCTCATCAAAAAGCTTCTGAACCTGCGTTTCGTCAGAGACGTCACATTTGCTTTGCCCCCAATGTGGGTGTTTACTCTGACATTCATCCAGTGCCTCGTCAGAGACATCACATATATGGATTTTTGCCCCTTGTTCATCAAAAGCGCGGGCCACGGCGTAACCGATACCGGATGCGCCCGCCGTAATAACAACTCTTACACCATCAATATAAAAACTAGTGTTCATAATAATTTAAGCCGCTTTCTTATCAGAATAGTTTAGGTCTATTTTATCTACACCTTTAAGGTTTAGGATTTCGCGGGCTTCGGCAGGTGTTGCAATATCGAGCGAAAGCCCCTCAAGAACCTCACGAACTTTTCTGACTTGTTCAGCGCTTGATTTAGCAAGCTCACCAGGCCCGATCCATAAAGAATCTTCAAGTCCTACACGGACATTGGCACCCATCGCGGCACCTATGCCCGCAAGTTTCATCTGATGAGCGCCTGTACCCAGAATTGACCAGCGGTAATCGTCACCAAAAAGCCTGTCAGCTGTGCGCTTCATATGCGCAAGATCCTCAGGGTGAGGGCCAATCCCGCCAAATATACCAAAAACGGATTGAATGAAGAAAGGTGGCTTAACCAACCCAGCATCGACAAAATGCTTCAAGTTGTATAGATGCCCGATGTCATAACATTCAAATTCAAATTTTGTCCCATTCTTCTCGCCCATCTTCATCAGTGTTTCGATATCTTTAAATGTGTTTTTAAAGATAATTTCTTTATTTGACAGATGCGTCTTTTCCCAATCATATCTCAAATCTTCTTCATAGCGGTTCAACATGGGAAATAGACCGAAATTTATTGTCCCCATATTCAAAGAGGCTAGCTCTGGCTTAAAGGTTGCGGCAGGGCGCATACGCTCTTCGACAGTCATTTGGGGAGCGCCACCAGTCGTGATATTAATTACTGCGTCTGTTTCTTTTTGAATTTGCGGAAGGAAATCCATAAATAATGCCGGGTCTTGCGATGGACGGCCATCTTCGGGGTTACGCGCGTGCAGATGTAAAACAGCAGCGCCAGCTTCCGCCGCAGCGAGGGAAGATTCCAATATTTCTTCAGCCGTAACAGGCAAATATTTTGACATTGAAGGCGTGTGTATTGCCCCGGTAGGGGCGCATGTAATAATGACCTTGCGACTTTTAGCCATGAAACTCTCCTTAAAATGTAATTTATAAATTATTTATGCCATGACTTTTCTTAGCCCTCAAGCTGTACCGCAGCATTTGTTTTTTTAAAATTATAGCTTAATGAGAATATAAGTTTGACATTATGTAATTTCTGTATATAGTACGCCTAAATTTAAAACGGCCATGGATTTACAGGCAGTTTTGGGGCCATCCTATAGTTCAAGATATTAGGGAGTGCCTAATAGCTGAGAATATCTCCCAATTGTTTTAGTAAACAATCACTATCTAAATAACTAAAGGATACACTATGACTTCATTTGAAGGCTTCGGCCTACACAAAACCCTTGACCAATCATTGGCATCAATGGGTTTCGATACTCCTACACCAATTCAAAAAAATGCCATTCCGCTTGCCCTTGAAGGCAAGGATGTTTTGGGTTCGGCTCAAACCGGTACTGGAAAAACAGCGGCTTTTGCCATTCCCCTTGTAAATAAAATACTTAACAGTGATGACAGCATGGCTTTGGTCTTAACGCCAACACGTGAACTTGCCAGACAGGTTATCGACACTGTGCATCAATTGCTTGGCCAAAAAAGCCCTGTAAAAACTGCATTCATTATAGGGGGAGAATCTATTGGAAAGCAGTTGGATAAACTGCGCCAAAAACCACGTATTATCGTAGGTACACCGGGGCGCGTTAATGATCATTTGCGCCGCAAATCTCTTAAGCTTGAAACGGCAGATATGCTGGTGCTGGATGAAACCGACCGAATGCTGGATATGGGCTTTGGCGTACAATTAGATGCCATTATCGAATACATGCCGCATGAACGTCAGACATTGATGTTTTCAGCCACGGTTCCAGCTGAGATCGAGCGCCTTTCAAAGAAATACCTTAAAAATCCTGAACGCATAGAAATGGGAGAAGCCAACCAAACGGCCGAAAATGTGACCCATGATTTCATGCGCATAGACGATGTAGCTAAATATGATGAGCTTCGCGTTCAACTGGAATGCCGTCAAGGATCTGTCATTATTTTCATGAAAACCAAATACTCTACCGAGAAACTGGTTAAAAAACTGGCTAATGATGGCTACACAGCAGATGCCTTACATGGTGATCTGAAGCAGTCTCGTCGAGATCGGGTGTTGAAAAATTTCCGCAACAATAAATACCGTGTACTCGTGGCAACTGATGTGGCTGCACGCGGTCTGGACGTTCCCCATATTGAACACGTTATAAACTATAACCTGCCACAAGTTGCCGAAGACTACATCCACAGGGTCGGTCGTACTGCCAGAGCAGGCGCAACAGGTTCAGCCTTGTCTTTTGTCTCACCGCAGGAACAAAGACTTTGGCGCGCCATTGAAATCATGCTTAACCCCGATATGAAGAAGTCCCATTTCGATAATGATAACGGACCAAAGAAAAAAGGTCGCGGCAAAGGAAAAGGTAAATCCGGCGGTAACCCTTACGTTAAAACTAAAGGTGGCAAAAATCAGCGTTTTCATCGCAAGAATAAGGATGAAAATAGTAATGCTGCAAGCGAAGGAAAAGGTGAATTTAAGCCAAAATCCAGAAGAACAAAGAATTTTCAGGATAAACCAAGAACAGACAAGCCTAAGTCATCTTCTGATCAACAGGATAAGCCAAAAAGTTTCTCGAAAGGCTATAAGGGCAAAGGCGGAAATACTTCTTTCGTTAAAAAGAAGGAAGGCTTTAAAAAATCCGGAAAGCCAGCCCAAGGCAATTTTAAAGGCAGAGGAAAACCATCAAGTAAATCTGGCGGAAAACCTCAGGGCCAAAAGTCAGGTTTCAAGAAAACACATAAGGCCGGATAAAGGGATTTTGCGGGGGCTTATAGAAGCTTTGCATGCTCAACAGCTATGCATTTATCCATGACAACCGTCAGACCCGCATTGCTGGCAATTCGATAAGCCTCCTCATTATAAACTCCAAGCTGAAGCCATAGGAATCTGGCTTTAGCTTCTACAGCCTGTCTGGCCACTTCCGGTGTCGCAGCAGGGCGCCTGAAAACATTCACCATATCAATTTGTTCCGGAATGTCCTGCAAGCTGCCAAAACACTTCTCTCCATGTACGATATCTTCATTTGGGTTAACCGGATAAACTTTATAGCCCACGTTCATAAGGGCTTGCATTATACGGTTAGCGGGGCGGGAAGGATCTGATGATGCGCCTATGAGGGCAATTTTTGCGGTATCCTCCAGCATGGATTTTAAAATATCAGACGAGGGGTGTTTGTAAGTCATATATAAAATATAAGCTTTTATGATTATTAGAAAAGTGTTTGCCTTGGCTTTTTCTTTTAAACGGCTTATATTCTACCCCCATGGAAACTGACACACCCCAAATGACGGACGGCTTTACGCTTGCCCTTGAAAAGGTACAGGGCTGGGCCACCGGATTTTACTCCATTCTGCCAAATATATTGGTCGGACTGGTCATACTTCTTATTTTTACAGTATTTGCCTATACGATATCCAAGGCAATCACGGCCTACTTCAAACGCAGAGACAAAATAGATTTAGGCAATATTGTCTCTGACATAGGCTTTTGGTTATTTATGGTATTCGGCCTGCTTGTCGCCTTAACCATAATGATACCTTCAATGAACCCGGCTGACCTTGTTGCAAGTTTCGGTATCGGATCAATTGCGGTTGGTTTTGCGTTCAAAGAGATTTTACAAAACTGGTTTGCTGGTCTTCTTATATTGTTGCGCGCACCATTCAGACGCGGCGATCAGGTGTCCTTGGAAGAAATAAGTGGCACCGTTATGCGTATAGAGCCTCGCGCGACTATAATTCGCACATATGATGGACGGGACGTAGTAATACCGAATACAACGGTTTTCTCTACCAAGGTTATTATACAGACATCCCAAGAACATCGCCGCGTAGAAATGGAAATCACAGTCGGCTATGACTACGAAATCGGGTTTGTCACAGAAATCATTCAACAGGCCTTTGCAAATGTAGATGAAATTTTAAAAACACCTGCTCCTCAGGTGCTGTGCTGGGAGCTGGGGGCTACATCCCTTGGACTTAAGCTGCGCTGGTGGATCAAGTCGGAACGTGCCAATGAGGTTGTATCGCGCGCACGCCTTGTCCAAGCCCTTAAAACATCTTTCATGGCAAATGACATTGACCCGACTGACCCGTCACTTGTTTATTCCATAAATTCGGCACCGCCTGAACCTCAGACAAGTGACACGCAGCCAGCCAAGACAAAAAAGAGAGGCAAACCCGAAAAACCAGTCGCTGTTGAAAAGCCGGCTAAGGTTGTAATGGATGCAAACGATCCCGAAACACACACAAACAAAGCAGACAGTAAAGATAAAACACTTCTTCCTCAAGAATCGGACCCCATTACCAAGCAAAACACGATTGAGGGAAAAGCATAGATGAAACCCAGCTATTTCTGCACAGAGAATTTCGATCAAGCCTTAGCCAGAGCCAAAGGCGGTTATATGGCAATCGGCGCACATCAGGACGATTTAGAAATTTTTGCAATCCACGGCATAGGCAAGGCGCGCGAAACAGGCAAAAACGATTTTGTAGGCGTCACTGTCACAGATGGAGGGGGCAGCCCGCGCAAAGGCCCGTTTGAACAATATACAGACCAAGACATGATTGAAGAACGCCTTCATGAGCAAAACAAGGCCGCGGAGATAGGAGGTTATGCCCTTCAATATCAGCTGGGATACGAAAGCGCTGCTCTTAAAGGAAAAGAACCGGCTCTCGGCAAAGATCTTATCGACACACTGAAAGACCTTATCATGGCCATTGAACCCAAGGTCATTTATACGCATAACCCCTTTGACAAGCATGAATCTCATAACGCTATTACACGCGCCGTGGTTCTGGCTCTTAAAGCTGTTCCCGATTCAAAAAGGCCACAGGAATTCTACGGCTGTGAAGTGTGGCGGGGACTTGATTGGCTTCCTGATGATATGAAAGTAGCCTTAGATATTTCGAACTACCTTGATCTACAAAAAAAGCTTATTGCCGCACATAAATCACAGACATCAGGCGGAAAAAACTATGTCGAGGGCGCTGTAGGTCGTGAAATCGCAAATGCGACTTTTCTATCCTCCCATGTTTTGCTCGATGCCGAAGCAGCCACTTATGCAGTGGACATGATGCCCTTGGTAAATGATAAATCTTTGAGCCTTAAAGACTACATGCAGCCCTATCTGGATGCCTTCAATAAAGAGATTTTGGACAGCGCAAATACTTACGACTGATTTTCATGATTAAAATACATATTTCTTAAAATCAGTATCATTGCAGAAAACAAAAACAGAACTGCTAAAACCCACCAATGTTCGACTGCGATATAATAGGCATTAAAAAGTGCCAAGCCTCCACAAAACGCGCATCCCGCCCATTTCAGACACTTAAACTTATTTGTGTTCATGGCGGCAAGTCCGTTAACAACACCAAACACAATTAAAAAGAGTAGACTTGCCCCTTCGACCAGAACTCCCAAATTACCCAACACTGCGAGGATAAGAGCTGCTGCTCCTAAAAGTAGCAGAGCATGTGAAGGAACACCCCGATCATTTTCTTTGGCAAGGTAGGAAGGAAGCTCTTTATCATCAGCTACTAGCTTGCTCAAACGGGCCGTTGCAAAAAGGGTTGAATTGATG
>NZNU01000076.1 GCA_002695035.1 Micavibrio sp.
CCATGGTCAACGTGACCAATCGTTCCAATGTTTACGTGAGGCTTATTACGCTCAAACTTTTCCTTAGACATCTTTTCTTCTCCTTTATATGTCATGCCTGCAATAACAATTAACGCAGGGATCTGGATTTTTGTCACAAATCCCCGTTATGATAATCCTGTCTACGGGGATGACAATAGAGTTGCGACCTTTTCGACCATCGAAAAAGTTGCTTTGCATGATTTAAGAGAAAAGGGGCGTATTGTCAACCCCGCTTTATAAGAAAAACTTGGCTCTAAAAGCATTATGCGACACAGAAAAATCACCTTGAGAAGCTTCTTTTTACAGTCATATATTATTTTACCATTTATAAATCTAAAGTGATTATTCTTAATACTGAAAACACCTATAAAACAGGGATGTGATGCTAATGGCTTTGTTTGGACTTTTTAACAGGAAAACAGACAGGGAAATCGTACCCTTTAAAAGACAAAAATCTTTTAAAGACATTGTTAATGACATGCGCGGCATTATCATCCGGGCGGACTGGAGAGATGAATATCAACCTGATGAAGGTGAAACAGGTGTAACCGCACCTGATAAAATTACAGAATTAAACGGTTTCAAAAACGATGCCCGACATCACATTATAGGCAAGTTCGAGGCTATTGAACGGCGCTTGGCCCAAGATGTATTGATGGATGCTCCCAGTCACGATGAGATTTGCAAAATGCTTACAGATCTTGCCTATGAACAAAACAGATCAAGTGCCGGCCCTTTTTTAAGAAGTATTGCCATTGAAATGCGCGACACGATGTTCCCGGATTACATTGAAAATTTGCTGAGGCGATCATTTGTAGACGCTGATGGTCAGGAAATAAAAGCAGCCGCAACTAAGACCAGAGACCTCGAGAGCGCAGGCCAACGACCTTTGGCGAATCCGACTAGCCTGTTTCGAAATCACTGACCTCTTAAGGTTTAGGTGAATTCACATCATTATCAGGAGTTTTGCCTACATCTAAACTAAGCTTATATTCGTTCTGATCTATGGACCTTATGGATTTTTCCGTAAAGACAATAAAAACAGTGCTGCAATATTTGCATCAAATAAGGCAAAAACATTTATGGTAGAGGCTCCTTTGGAGCGGGTGATGGGAATCGAACCCCAGGTTTTTCATCTGCGTGGGTTCGATACTGCCCTTGCTGGTTCACGGCTTTAGGATAATGGGGAGACTTCTTTTCCTTTGGAGCGGGTGATGGGAATCGAACCCACGTAACTAGCTTGGAAGGCTAGGGCTTTACCATTAAGCTACACCCGCGATTTTTGTCCAAAGAACAAGAATAAATATCACTAAAAGGACTCGGCCATAAAATCAAGTGCTTTTTACTATTCACTTTTATCAGGGAAAGTCAGTGTTACGGTTGTACCTTTGCCATCGCTGCTCGCCAGTCGGATATCGGCATCATGCAATTCTATAATATTTTTAACGAGAGATAGCCCCAACCCGGCACCGGGCGTTTGTTCCGCGCCTGTCCCGCTTGTAATTTTTTCGAAAGGTTTAAAAGCGCGCTCAATATCGCTATCGGATATCCCGCTTCCTGTATCGATGACAGAAATGACTACCATATCGGTAACGCGTGTAGCGCGCACGGTTATCTGCCCTTTTTCAGGTGTGTGTTTAATGGCATTTCTGAGTAAATGCATCATAACCTGTTTCAGTCTCTGTTTATCAGCGTATATCTGGCCGGCTTTTTCTTCGACATCAAAATTCAAAGCAATCTGTTTACCGCGGGCCCATTCTTCACCCAGGGTTGTTACGGGCTGTAAGACGTCCCTGACATCGACCATGGTTTTATGAAGCTCTAAGATACCTGCTTCTATACTTGTCAGGTCGAGAATATCATCAATTAACTGTTTCAGCTGTACACCCGCTGCACCAATGTCGCGTGTGTAGTCTTTTTGCCTGTCATTGAGCGGCCCGAAAAATTCCCCGGATAGCATTTCGTTGAAACCGATAATGGCATTGAGGGGTGTGCGAAGCTGGTAAGACACATTTGCCAAAAATTCTGTTTTAAGGCGTTCGGCTGTTTCAAGCGCGCGGTTTTTATCGCGCAGGGCCTGTTCCATACTCATGGAGTCGGTTATATCTGTATAGGTGAACAAACTTCCCCCATCCGGCAACGGCACAGCTGCGAATGAGAGTATTTTGCCGTCATTTCTGCGGATGACAGCCGTTTCCGTATCACGGTTTTGGAGAATTGAGAGAAGCGTCTCACGCCGTCTTTCCCATTCATCTTCTGTATAGAATTTTTGGAATTTTGATCCGAGCTGGGTCAGATGAGGTTCTCGTTCGAGGTCTTCCGGGTTTAAATTCCAGATATCAGCATATGTTGGGTTCCAGAGTTTTATACGCCCATCACTACCATAAACAACCACGCCCTCACTCAGGTTATTAAGGGTTTCACGTTGAACGGCTATGAGCGTATTGTAAGATGATTCAAGTTCCAGATTGCTGGTAACGTCTTCAAAAATAAGCATCAGCCCGCCAGATGGATTTGGAATCGTCTGGCAGCGCAATACAGTGCCATCGGGCAATACGATCATATCGGTTTGCGGGTTCAGAAGTTTGGTAAAGCGATCCAGCCAATCCTGTTTGTACATCCTGAAATCTGCTTGTTCCGGCAGTCGACGGGTTTCGCGCAGTTTTTCCAGAACCTCCCCAAATTTTGGGCGACCATTGAGCCATGCCTCTTCCAATCCCCAGAGATTGGCGTAAGCGGCGTTAAAGAAAGAAAGTCTTTGATGCTCATCAAATAATGCGACTGCAGCCTGCATGTTTTCAAGAAGGGCGTGATACCCGGCCATGGTTCGTTTTGCGCTGGCATCCGCCTCTTCTGCGGCTGTTTTGTCTTGAAAAATGGCTAGAGTTTTGTCCTGTTCTTCCAGATAAGTAAATTCTATCTCAAAGCGCCGCCGTTTTCCCCCGATCACCGTATAGGCATCCAGGCTTTCTTCGGATTGGTTTTCTCCATCTACATAATCTTGCAAATCTATTTTTTTCTTCAAGCCTATGGATTTGAGAGAGAGGATAAGCTGCTCTTCCAGTGCTTTTTCCGGGTCGGTTGAAAAAAGTCGAGCATAAGCATCGTTACACCATAAAAGTTTGCCCCTCCCGCAAAAGGCCGCTACCGGTGTATCAATGGATTTAAGGGTTTCATTAAAGAAAACGGCATCTTCCTTATCCTGAGATGCTTTCTCTTTCAGTGCTTTTTTCTCTACATAAGCCTCTGTTACGTTTTCGATCCAAAGAATATTAAGGTCTCTATCTGAGTCATTTTTCTTACATAAAGATAGTTTGAGGTACTGATTATTTGTTGTCTGTACGACGCTCTCGCTGTGATTTCCAAGCTTGAGCTTTTCCAGAGAATTTCTAAAAATCTCTTTTGATCCCGGCGTGAAATCCCGGCTTATATCATCAGGTTGTTTGATGCTGCCAAGCCCGAACTCTTCCGGAAGCTCTTCGCTATATTCAAATACGCCTTTATCACCCCAGGCGATATACATGAGAGGCGCACATTCCAGAAATGCGCGTATGTCCTGCCTGTATTTATCGCGGCGGGATCCACCAAGACATTCTAAAAAACTTTTTATTTTGTGACCTTCGGAGCTCATTTCAGTCCAGTTTAGTAGTGCCAGCGCAAATCGGCAAGATGCAAATTCAAGTTTATAATAGTTAAAAATATTTGATAAAGACTGTCCTATAAGCGTATGTTTTTTAGGACATGGATAAAACATATATATGCCAAAATGAAAAAGATACCTGCGACACAGCTATAAAAATTGCAGAGACCTTAAAAGGTGGCGACATTATATTTCTGGAAGGGACGCTGGGTGCGGGTAAGACCGTTTTTGCCCGGGCACTGATCAGGGCATTATGCAGCGATTCTGAGCTGACCGTGCCGAGCCCGACATTCACATTGTTGCAAACCTATCCTTACGAAAGAGGAGAGATATGGCATTTTGATCTTTATCGCTTGAAAGATCCGGAGGAGATATTTGAGCTGGGCTGGGAGGATTTTGGAGGCAATGATATTGCCCTTATCGAATGGCCGTCACGGCTCGAACACCTGAAACCCGGCGAAGTTATTAGTATATGTATAGAGATAAAAGGTGATGTGAGACATATTCATGTTGCGCCCTGATAAGTGCAGTGTTGAGATTGGGCGTATATCAGATTATGTTGGGCAATGACCGGATTTTTTACAGGAAAGATATAAAAAGCAAATGACAGAAATGATTGATACAGCCTTTATACTGGCAGCGGGTTTTGGGAAAAGATTGCGTCCCTATACGGACACCCTGCCGAAACCGATGGTGCCTGTTGCCGGAAAAGCAGTGATCGATCACATATTGGAAAAGCT
The DNA here is from genome assembly GCA_002695035.1 of Micavibrio sp. GTDB lineage: Bacteria > Pseudomonadota > Alphaproteobacteria > Micavibrionales > Micavibrionaceae > UBA2137. Next base: position 4,402 of record NZNU01000076.1, read on the forward strand.
TGTTAAAAGCGGAGTTCAACGTGTTGTCGTGAATTTGCATCATAAAGGCGATGTTTTAAAGGAGCATCTTTCCAAAAGGCAGGATATTGAAATCATCTTTTCCGAAGAAGAAGAGCTGCTTGAAACGGGTGGCGGTATACAGCATGGCCTACCCCTTATAGGTGATAAACCTTTTTTTATCGTTAATGGTGACGCCTTCTGGGATGACGCCGGAAGCGACACAGCCTTCACAAGATTGTCGGATATGTGGGTCAATCTGGGTGATAAAGTGGATCTTATCCTTTTGTTACAGCCAGTATCAGAGATGAAGCTGACAAAAGGTGTCGGGGATTACGATTTCGTAGAAGATGGTGAAGGTCGCATAACCCGTGATAAATCCCAAAAAGGTGACTATATGTTTGCAGGTGTGCGCGTGTGCCATCCCCGCCTTTTTGATGGTGCGCCCGGCGGAAGATACTCTTTCCTTCATTTAATGGACAAAGCAGATGAGCTGCAAAAGCTTTACGGACTTGAACATAAAGGGGGCTGGCATCATATTTCCACACCCGAAGAGTTGAAGGCCGTAGAGGAGGTCTATACATCAGGCATGGAAAACGGAACTGAGGGATGAGCAAAGAGCTTTCCGTTTATACAATTCCACCTACGGTCAAATTCCTGGATATATTGGCCAAAGGAATCATAAAGCGATACGGGGAAACTGATTTTCTTTCAGATGTCAGGATATTATTACCGACGCGCCGTGCTGCCAGAAATTTACAGGATGCTTTTCTCAACTTATCTTCAGGAAAACCTCTGATCCTTCCTCAATTGTCCTCGTTAGGTGATGTAGATGCTGATGAAATAGGTTTCATGGATGCCGGGATGGCTGAACGCTTTCATGAAATTCCTCCTGCGATATCACCCCTCCAGCGACAGATTTTGTTGAGTAAGCTGGTTAAGGGGGTGTCACCTTTTGTAATGTCAGAGTCACATGCGTATATGATGGCAGGCCCACTGGCTCGCCTGATAGATCAGGTTCATACTGAAGATACGAGCTTTGATAAATTAGAGGGGCTGATTGATGATCCCGAACTGTCCAACCAATGGGGAATCAGCCTTAAGTTTTTAAATATTTTGAAAGATATGTGGCCCGCCATTTTAGAGCAGCGCGGAGTGATTGATCCCGCCGACAGGCGAAAGCGGTTGATGAAGGCGCAAATTGAATTGTGGCAAAAATCACCCCCCAAAACACCTGTTATCGCGGCTGGATCTACGGGGTCTATCCCTGTCACGTCCGAACTGCTTAAGGTGGTTGCCGGATTGCCGCAAGGGGAAATTATCCTGCCCGGTCTTGACTTGACACTGGATAACGAGGCCTGGGACGAGATAAAAGAAGGCCATCCCCAATATACCCTTAAAAACCTTATCCTGTCCCTGAATATACCGCGTGTACGCGTCCAGAACTGGCCAGAATGCAGGGATGAGACAGAATGCGAAACAGCCGCACGGGATATTTTATGGCGTGAAGTCATGCGTCCGGCTGAAACGACCGGCGCATGGACATCCGGTGAGATTGAAATCCCGGCTAATGCGACGGAAGGCCTTAGCTTATTGGAGGCAGAAAGTTCAGAAGAAGAGGCGCATACTATCGCCCTTATACTTCGTCACGCGCTTGAGCGTGATAAATCTGTCACCGCGGCACTTGTCACACCTGATCGTGTTTTGGCCGAACGTGTTCAATCCAGCTTGCGGCGCTGGAACATAGAAATTGATGACTCGGCCGGGAGACCCCTTACCTCCACACCACGAGGACGCTTTATCCTCACGGTTTTACAGCTTGCGTTTGAAAACATGTCGCCTGTTGCCTTGCTTGCGTTGCTGGAAGATAATTTAAGCGGGTTTGGCTATGAGCGCAGGCGATTTGAAGGTGTAAAGAAGCAAATTACAAGCAGCAATATTCTGAGAGGAAGCTGGACGGATACCTCCTTTACCGCGTTGCTGGAGGATGAGGAGCTGGACATATCGGTTAAAGAGTTTTTAAGTCACCTGCACCAGAAAGTCGTACCGTTAAAAGCCCTCATGCAACAGGAAACCGTACCCTTTAAACGCCTTGTTGAGGAACATTTAAAGCTATGTGAATTCATCGCCGGTTCAGATACGGAAGAAGGGGCAAGCCTGTTATGGCGCGGTGAGGATGGTGAGGAAGCCGCCAGATTATTCAGGGGTGTATTGGAAGATAGCGGCAGCCTGGCCAAAGATGCCGCCCATACAGATTTTGAGTCTGCTCATACATACAAGGTTTTCCTTGAAAGTATTATGGCGGCAACACCCGTACGCCCGGCCTATGGTACGCATCCGCGGCTTGCCATATTGGGGCAGTTGGAAGCCCGCCTTATTCAGGCAGATATACTGGTTCTTGGAAGCTTGAATGAAGAAACCTGGCCTCCGCTCGTTACAAATGATCCATGGATGTCGCGGCGTATGCGGATGAATATGTCACTCCCGACACCTGAGCGCGCCATTACGCTGAGTGCGCATGATTTTGTTCAGGGCGCAAGTGCGCGTGACGTATACATGACACGCTCCAAGAAAAACGGTGGTGTGCCAACTGTACCTGCGCGCTGGTTGCAAAGGCTAAATACGATAGTTACTTCACATGGCCTTTCTGATCCGAAGGAGAAGGGGCAGGGTTATCTGGAGTATGCAAGGCGTTTTAATCGCGCTGATGAAGATACCTTGCCCCCTTTGAAACCACCGAATCCGGTACCCCCCTTGTCCGTACGTCCCACGACGTTTAGTGCGACTTCGTTAGAGCTTCTTATGCGTGACCCGTATGCGCTGTATGCTAAGAAAATTCTAAAACTTAAACCTCTCGATCCGTTGGAAGAAGAAAAGGGCCCGAAAGAAAAAGGGCAGGTGTTACACGACATATTTCACAAATTCTTATTGGAAACAGGGGATCAGAGCGCATTGGGTAATGATGCGCTGGATACTTTATTACAAATCGGCAGGAATGAACTGGCTCTTCATATAGAAGACCCTTCACTATGGGTCAGCTGGTGGCCCAGATTTGAAAATCTCGCCATAAGTTTTGTTGATGAAGAGCGGAAATGGCGCGATGAGGGGTATAGCTTTGTCGCGGGAGAAACAGAAGGAAGCGCGATGAGGGGTCGCTTTACTTTGACCGCACGGGCTGACCGCATAGATCGTGACAGAAATGGAAAATATGCAGTCATTGATTACAAAACAAGCTCAACCACAATTAGCCCCAAAGATGTACAGGCCGGATTTTCTCCGCAGCTTACCGTTGCCGGTATAATCTTGCATCCCGAAACCGAGGGCGGATTTCCAAAACTAAAGGATCAGGAAAGTTCATATCTCGGCTATTGGCATCTGACCGGAGGGCAAAAAAACCCGCTCGTTAAAAAATCTGTCGATACAGGCAAAGGTGTTTCGGTCGAAAATATTATAGAAGATGGCTTACAAGGTGTTTTGAAGGTACTTGAAAACTATGATGATCCTGAAAGGGGGTATCCTTCGCTCCCGTTTGCCGGGTACGAACCGCGATATCAGGAGTATGAACATTTGGCCCGCGTGCTGGAATGGCGATCCGCAGATGACAGCGAGGCAGCGGCATGAGCGAAATGATAAAGGATCAAGAAAGAGCCCATCAAAATGTCGAAATAAGCGACACAGCAGCCGAGGCGACCTTAAGACAGCAGATTGCATCTGCGCCGGAGCAATCAGTCTGGGTGGGTGCATCAGCGGGAACGGGAAAAACCAAGGTCTTAACAGACAGGGTTTTACGCCTTTTATTGCCCTCGGAAATATCACCGGGTACAGAACCCCATAAGATACTCTGTATTACTTTCACAAAGGCCGCGGCTGCGGAAATGGCATTGCGTGTTTCAAAAGTGTTAGGTCAATGGGCCGTTGCAAACGAAGAAAAGCTGGAATAATCATTGACGAAACTTCTGGGCAAATTACCCGATGATAAGCAGAAGGAAGAAGCGCGGAAACTGTTTGCGAAAGTTGTTGATGCACCGGGCGGGCTTAATATTCAAACCATACATGCGTTTTGTGAGTCTGTTTTGCGCCGTTTTCCGGTAGAGGCGGGCCTTCCACCAGCCTTTGAAGTTATAGAGGAGGCACGGAGTAAGCTGATATTAAAGCAGGCGCAAAACAAGGTTTTTTCAAAGATTATAAATGGAGAAGAGCCTGAGTTTCTGGATAAAATCAAATATCTGAGCTTGCGTGCCAGTGATGACCGCTTGCTGGATTTAATCAATACATTTTTAAAAGAGCGTCGGGCTTTATCTCAGCTTTTTGAGCAAAACCTCGAAGGGGGCTTGTATACGGGGTTGATGTCACAGTCAGGCTTGGACCCGAATATAACGGAAGAAATGTTATACCGTGAGCTACAAAAAATGCTCTTGCGTTATGTCGGTGACGTAGAAAGTATTTTGCCGGAGTTGGACAGCGACTACCAAAAAACAGGACAAAATCTGGCTGGGAAATTACGGGGCTTTGTCAAATATGAAGATTTCTCTGAACGTCTGCTCTTTCTTGAAGACGCCCTGCTGACAAAAGAAAAAAAGCCGAGATCATTCGGAAAGACTGTGTTTGCCCCCCATATACAAACCATTTTCAATGGTATAACAGATGAACTTGTCGCTTATCGCGATAAGGTGAAGCGTCTGGAAATGGTGAGGGGGAGCTCTTATGTTCTGGAGATTGTCAGAAAGGTTCTGGATGTCTTTGTGAACAGCAAATATCGGCAAGGGTTATTGGATTTTGATGATCTCATTGAAACAACTGCTAACCTGTTAAGAGGTCGTCTTCAAAACAGTCTTGATAACAAATCCTTTGAATGGATTTTGTATAAGCTGGATTACGGTATTGATCATGTGCTGGTTGATGAGGCGCAGGACACTAACCCTGATCAATGGGAAATTATCTCGACAATAGCCAATGCGTTTATGGAAGGGCTTGGTGCACGTGAAAATACAAACCGTACGCTTTTCGTAGTCGGTGATAGAAAGCAATCTATATACAGTTTTCAGCGTGCTGATCCGGATGTGTTTGAAGCTATGCGGCTTTATTTCGGACAGAGGATGAGCGAAGCCGACAGAATTTTCAAAGCGGTTGATATGAATATCTCTTTCCGCTCGGTACCTGCCATTTTAAATTTCGTCGATCGTATGTTTGAAAGTGAAATGGATAAAAAAGGTGTCGTTGCTGCTGAGGAGGACGTTAAACACAGTGCACACAGGCACGGCGAGCCGGGATTGGTTGAGCTTTGGCCGATTATTTATGATGAGCGCACAGAAACAGGGGAAGCCTGGCCCCTGCCTGAAACGGATACAGATAAGATTGCCAGTAATGCGGCTTCGTCTGTACTTTTAGCTGAAAAGATTGCAGGTACAGTAAAGCACTGGCTGGACTCAGGCAGGTATTTACCCTCAAAAGACCGGGCAGTCGAGGCCGGGGATATTTTGATCCTGCTCAGGAAGCGCGGGCAGTTACAAGGCGATCTTGTTCGTGCATTAAAAAGCCGCAACATTAACGTGGAAGGACTTGATCGGCTCATCCTGCAAGAGCATATCGCTATTCAGGATTTGCTGGCAGCGGGCTTGTGCGCGCTCGATCCTGTTGATGATTATACACTTGCATGTTTGTTAAAATCACCTTTTGTTGGCTGGCATGATGAAGAGCTTATGGAGCTTTCACTGGGGCGTACCGGCACGCTTTATCGTGAAATGGAAAAGAGGTCCGGTGAGTCTGATTACGCAGAAATCTTAAGTTGGCTTAAAAAACTCTCCGGCTTTGCACAAAGAGAAACACCTTACAGTTTCTTCGCAACACTTTTATCAGTTTCCTGTCCGGCAGATAAAACCGGTAGCGGTTGGCGCGCTATCCATAAACGTCTGGGCGAAGAAGCCTTCGATCCGGTGGAAACCTTCCTTGGTCATGTTCTTGACTGGAAGTCATCAAAAGGGCGTACAGGCTTGCTTGCCTTTATTGAAGACATGAAACGCGAAAAGACCGAGATCAAACGTGAGATGGAAGAGGGGGCAGGCCGTGTACGTATCATGACAGTACATGGATCAAAGGGTCTTCAGGCTCCGATTGTGTTTCTGGCTGATACTGCTGTGTCTACGCAAGGCGGGAACAAAGGCAATCAGATATCTTCGCAAGTATACTGGCCCGCTAAAACCGGACTTGATTTCCCCTTTTGGGCGCCCGGTGGAGATACCAGAAACAGTTTCAGCGATACCTATAAGGATATGATGGCAGAAAAGGCTGAAGAAGAGGGTAGAAGGCTTCTATATGTGGCTATGACCCGTGCCGAAGACGAGCTTTATATCTGTGGTCACATGAAAGACGGGGCAAATCTGTCCGACACATGCTGGTATGCCTTGGCTGAAAAAACTATGAAAGCGTTGCAAGCATCGAATGACGTGCGTTTTGAGGCTATTGAAAATGATGGGACTTATACCTATCAGGATAAAGGGGTACAAATTCGAGAAAATAAACAGGCGGAAAATCAGGATAAAGTCCGGGTCGATATGCCGGGCTGGGTTACAGAAATCCTCACCGAAGAGGAGAAGGTATTGAAATCTGTTCAGCCATCCAGACCGGTTGAAGATGAGCCTGCCGTGTTTTCTCCGCTCGCCACTGCCAGCGAAGACAGATATATGTCCCGTTTTCACCGGGGTAATATAATACACACCGCGCTTCAGTTCTTACCTGATCTGGATAAGGAAAAAAGGGCAGACGCACTTAAATCCTATTTGTCCCAAAAACATCTTGAGCTTGAGAAGGTTACTCAAGAAGAAATGGCTGCGGAAATTCTGAACCTGCTGGATGACCCGCTGTTCAAAAATGTATTCGGACCAAATTCGCGTGCGGAAATTCCCGTCACAGGTGTTCTGGGAGGAAACAAAAAAGTAAGCGGACAGATTGACCGACTTGTGATTGAGAAAAACAGAATACTTATCGTTGATTTCAAAACAAACAGGCCACCCCCCGATGACGAGAGGGATGTACCCCAGATATACAGGGACCAGCTGACCTCATACCACGATATCATGGCTGCTATTCACCCTGATAAGGAAATTATATGCGGTCTTTTATGGACCAGCATTCCCAAATTTATGCGTATCAATATCAAAAAATAAAGAAAGTTTATCGTCTTATGGATTTTTCCAATCCCCGCAACTTGAAATCAATTGCTGTTTTTTTCTGGCTCATCGGTCTTGCTTTAAGTTTTGCGCCCGCCACCAACTATGAGGCGTTATGTATAGGCGGATCAGTCTTAAGCCTTATACTGGCCTGTGCGATAAGCGATTCTTATGGGTTGAAACTTTCGCGCTGGACAATCAGCTTTTCCGCCCCCCTTATTTGCGTAGGCCTTTTATGGCTTCTCTCGCTTGCAAGTATTGCCTGGGCAGCCAGCCCCTGGATGGCCTACACACAGTTCTGGACATTTTCGCTTCTGCCACTCTCCATACTGTTCTTCACTTTAAACTGGGATGACAGGGCAGAAATTCTTCATTCAACGGCTAGGGCAATAACTTTGCTTTTATCCGCAGTAGCGGCGTTCTCGCTTGTTCAGTACTATTTTATGCCGCAAGAATTGATGTCGGGGCGCGCCTTTTACCCTTTAAAAAATCCGAATTCGCTGGGCGCTGTTTTTTCACTGGGATTTTTTTGCAGCCTCTACCTTTACAATAGCGAAAACTCAAAAGCATTATCCTTGCTGGCAGGGGCTCTCATGATTGCCGGGATTGCCACAACGGGTAGCCGGGGTGCAAGTTACGCACTTATCCTGTCGCTATTATATCTGGCTTTCTGTTTCCGCCACATGATTTTCAAAAAAAATGCCACCAGCAAAAGAACGGGCCTTTTTACACTCACAGGTGTGTTTATTTTTCTCATCGTCTCAATGACAGGAACGTCTACCACGAACACAGTTATTGGTAATACTTTGCGTGCCGGTACAGATCAGGTCCCTCTTTTGTGGGAAAGGCCATCTATTTGGAAATCGACATTTGAAATCATAAAGGATAACCCGATTTTGGGCGTAGGCGTTGGTAATTTTCCTTTGTTTTATGACACTGTGCGATTGCCGGGAGAGGATTCAGCCGGTTTTTCAGCACATAACGATTTTCTTCAGTTGTGGAGTGAGCTTGGGATTGCGGCCCCCATTTTAATTCTTATGTTAGCCCCCTCATTGATATTTTTAAGTTGGAGAGCATTGTCACAAAATGAAACAAAAAATCGAAAAAACACCCTTTATGAGAAAAACAAAAATGGTTTGGTTATTTCGATCGCTGCATTATTTGCTGCGGGTCTTCATTCACTGGTCACCTCGCTTGTGCTTATAGCACCTGCTGTATGCCTCCTTGGCTACATCTTGGCAGTCTGGCAGAACGGATACGCCCATTTGATATCAAGTAAAGATGTGGTTATTGATAAACCGGAAAAACTTTCTGCATCACTTGCAGAAGCTGGAATAGGTGTTGTTTTCCTAGGCTTTATATGTCTTGTCGCGCCCGCCTTTGTAAGCAATTTTTATACGGATCGTGCAACGACTTTTAAATATCAGGGAAATATGGAAGAGTTTGTTCATGCGGTCAATGCCAGTGAGAAATGGTCATTAGGCCAAAATCCTGTCTCCTATATTCAGGCAGCGCTTTTGCCCGTTTCCATTCTGGAAACAAACTCTGTCGTGCTGATGAAATCCAATAAGGAAGAATTAAAAAATGAAGCCTTAGATCTGCTTGAAAAAGCACAGAAACTTAATCCGCGTGACCCCGCCATATATCACAGACGTGCAAGATTATATTACGTTTCACAAGGCGACATGGATAATGCGACCAAAATTAACAGATCACTTAAAAAGGCATTGCAGATAGACCCTTATTTCATGCCTTCAAGGGTATGGTTATTGGAAAGATATATTGATAGCGGTGAGAATGACAAAGCCTACACTTTTGTGCGTGAAAGCATCCCATACATGAAGATATGGCAATATAACCTGAATTACGCCAGCCAAGCCGCGCAGGTTTTACTATCTAATGGTGACACAGAAGAAGGCAACCAGCTTCTGGATCATATCAGATCTTTGCAAGAACGCCGTTAAGGGAGGTTTTTTATTCCTCGTCGCGCAGGTCGATCGGTAAACCGGCAGGAGGTTTAGCGAATTCGGCATAAGCTGAATTCCCGCGTTTGACGATTTCAACAAAGTCCAGGCGCTCACCATTTGGCATAGGCCAGCCGGAGCTTCCCTTGGCAATACAGAATTCACCGTCCTTGACTGAGAAAATACCATCAGCTGCGGCTACGACCTGTTTGCGACCATTTATCTCCACGGTTAATCTCTGCCCCTTTACAGCGTCAACAGTTGATACCTTTACAGAGGTTTTCAAATTCCCGTAACCGTCATTATAAACAATAACATTCTCAGGAAATTCATCGGGAACATCAGCACTTGCGTCATCACCAAGGCAGGAATAATCACCGCGTGCAATATGACCTAATATACGAGGGTAATTATCGCGTGAGCGGAATTGTGTTTTATCATTATCAACATGTACGTGTCTGATCTCTTCTGCATGTGGTTTTAAAAGCGTTGCTGAAACAGAGCTGTTTACTATCACGATCTGAGCGCCGTTTTTTAAGCGCAGATATATAAATGGTTCGCCTGCATTTTGTTTACGCTCAGCCAGATTGTCTTTACGTGGTGCGACATTATTATAGACAAGGTAATTTTCACCCAAGGGAGTATTGACCGCCAGCTGAGCCGTAACAAAGGCATTTTCAACAGCGTTCAAGGGACGCACAGGCGTGGTCATTATGTGGTAATTCAGGAAAGTGCCTGCCTCAAACTGTTCAGCCTGAAAGGATTGCAAATTGGCGTGGAGGCGTTCCTCTACCTCGGAGAAGGCAAGATCTCCGGCGGCACCGTAATCGGCAATGAGTCTGATATAAAGCTGTTTCAGTTTCATGTAAATTTTCCTCTCAATTTTTTCTATGGTCTATAATAACGGGGGTTCGGATTCAAGTTTAATCGTAATATGTCTGCGTTAAGACCAGCTTTCTTCATCATACGGGTTCCAGTCAAGAGCTTTCAGATGAGATGATAAGGGTGTTGTCCGATCACTCAAAAAAGAGGTCTCTATAAAATTATCAATATACTCTTTTCCCACAGATAAATATGCTGAAAGACATAGCCTTAGATAGTGTCGTGAAGGAAGAATATCTCTTCTGTAATTCTCACCTTTATATTTCTTCACATAGTCGTGCCAATGGTCGTAAATTGCATGCCCCCTTTCATTGATCAGGTCTTCGTGACTATCATAGCCAACATAGACGTGACCTCTTTTTATTTCACCGGTTTTCAAAATTTTTACATCTTCAACAGTCTCTCGGTAATCAAGTTCCCTGTCCCTGATAACAGGCCAGAACTGATCAGGTACTTTGAAGTGGCACACATACATACCGGGAGCATTGTTATCAGGATGGATAAAGCTGGCGGAAACTTCATTTGTTTTCCAGTCGGCTGTTCCGCGTATAACACATTGTGGCGAGACCTTGCCGAATATGCGGCGATATCCTCTTAAAATACCGATATTGAATTCTGAAAGGTTCGGAACAGAGGAGCGGGCGGAACTTTCATTAACCAGAGAAGCATATCCGATGCAGTATTCAGACATCCTTATGCTTTCCCTCATCAACGATGGACTTCAAACCCTGAAGCGCGATAAAAGGTGTGTCAATGACAGCAACCGGTGTCGCTTCAAGATAGTCACGAATAACAGGGAAAGAATTATGCGACATAAAATGGAGCATAGAAGATGTATCAATCAGGTTTTTCTCGACTAAAAACTGAATAAGCCCACCGTCCAGATAAACACCGCCATAGGCATCACCGGTTATAACTGCCGTTTGCAGAAACAGTCCAAAAAATTCAAAGAACAAACGTAAAGTTTCCTGAACCGACACATCGTCCTTGTTTTCAAGTATGAAGCCTTGTGATGTGTCATGTTTTTCGGGGAGCCCGTGCATCAAACAGACCGCGCGGTGCAAAACAGGAAGCCCGCGCCCGCTGACGATATCTTCAAAGCTGACTGTATACTCATGCTGGCCAAGTTGTTTGACCAGACGCATGACAAGGGTTTGTTCTTCTGTCTGTGGGCTGGCAGGAAAATGTCCGCCATAGGTATGCTGTATACGTGTTTCAGCCTTACCTGGAATGGCGTAGGCCAGACCAAGGCCGGTACCCGGCCCGCACACAACGCGGGGTTTATAAAAATCTTTTGTGTCACCTTCTTTTAAAACGATGGTATCTCCACGATGCATATGGGCAACACCATAGGCTGTGGCTTCAAAATCCCCACAGATATGGACAATGGGGAAGCGGCTTTCTTCAAAAGCGGAGACATTTATGGCCCAGTCTTTGTTATTTCCGATGCGCCAGATATTATCTTTATCCATCCGCCCTGCCGCGGCTATGGCAACATTCAAATTGTCTTTAGGCAGATTTTCATCATCCCGGAAACGGGCAAAGAGCTCTGTTGCTGCCTCATATTCAGAGGTTTTGTAGATGCGCGCAGGCGTCATTTTATTGCCGTCATAGGCGGCAATCCGCGCGTGAGTGCCACCGATATCAGCCAGCATATAAAGAGGTGCGCTCTTGCTCATGCGACCTCTTCATCATTATGACGCAAATCAGTAGGGCTTCCGGCCGGGTCGACATGTATCATAATTTCGGATTGCGGGAAGGTTTTGTAAATTTCTCTCTCGACTTCTAAGGCAATCTCATGCGCCGACCAGAGAAGAATATTCGGGTCTACCTCTATATCAAAAGTAATAAGGATTTTCATCCCAGAGCGGATAACGCGCAGATCGTGATAATCCTTCACAGAGGAATGTGACAAAATGATATCGATAATTTCCTGTCTTGTATCATTATCCATTTCGCGGTCAAGAAGCATATCAACAGCATTTTTGCCGACTCCGTATCCGATATGCCAGACATAGCCTGCAATGATTAAAGCAAATACGGGGTCAATAATTTGCGGCAATCCCATTGCGGTACCGATGAGAACGGCCAGAACGCCCAGATTAATGAAAATATCAGAATGATAATGGGCGTGGTCTGCCTCAATTGCCAGAGAGTCGGTACTTTCAATGGCATGCTTTTGAATACGCGTCAGGACAAAGGTGAGTATGAGGGTAAGAACAATAACACCTGCTGCAAAGCCCTGATCAGTTATAGGTTTGGGAGTAATTATATTTAATATGGCGTTGTAAAAGACAACTGTTCCGGCCCCGATAATGAAGACAGATTGTATGAGGGCGAATAGTCCTTCAATTTTCCCGTGCCCGTATCGGTGGCATTCATCAGCGGGCTTGAGGGACATCTTTACCGATAACAGAGCTGTTGCCGACATCATTATATCGGCAAGGGAATCGGTCAGAGTGGACAACACGCTGACAGAGCCGCTTAAAAAATATGCTGCAGCCTTTGCAAACAACATAATACCTACAATGACGATAGCAGCCCAGCCAGCAAAAACGGCGCGGCTGGGGTCGAACAGAGCCTTATCAGAATCTGCGTCGCGCCCGGAGTGGTTGTGTGGCTGTGTATCCATAAAGATAGTTGTACCTAAAATCGCATCATTTGAAAAGACTTGGTAGAAGCCTGATAAAAGGTAAAATTGCATGTAGTTGCGGTCTGAGGTATATTTTGGAAATGAATTCTATACCTATAATTGATGTAAGCTCACTTTATAATACCGGCAAAGCTACTGATTCCGTTGATACGGAAATCGGAGAAGCTTTGCATAAAGCAGGTTTTGCGGTTTTAACTAACGCAAAAGTGGATTTTGGATTGATCGGGGAAATTCAGAAATTCTTCCAGTTGGGCGAATCTGAAAAAATGGAATATGCAAAAAACTATTATAAGTCCGAAAATACCAACCTTTACCGCGGATATTTTCCTGCAGACTACACTGCCAATGCGCCTAAGGAAGGATATGATATAGGCCCACCGGACAAAATGCAGCCCGAAAGCGGGGATCCTTTTCTTGAAGAAAATATATGGCCTGAGCATCTGGATGACTGGCAAAACGCTATGTGTAAATATTATGCAGAAGTCGAGACACTTGGGTTTCATCTTTTGGATTCTATTGCGAGATATTTAGGGATAGATAAACAATGGCTGTCATCACGGTTTGAGGGGCATCGCTCTACTTTGCGCCCGATAAGATATCCTTACAATGAAAGCTATACACATAAGGAAATATGTGCCCCTCATGTGGATTCAGGTTTTTTGACAATCCTGTATCAGGATACAATTGGCGGGCTTCAGGCAAAGTCACCATTTTCTGAGAATGATGATGGTTATATTGATGTTCCTGCGGTCAAAAACAGTTTTGCAATTAATATCGGCAAGACGGCCGAACGCTGGAGTAATGGCTATTTTAAAGCAACTGAGCACAGAGTATTGAACAGTTTTAAGGAACGCTATTCTGTGCCTTTTTTCTTTGAGCCGGCTTTTGACACGGTCATTGATGTTTTGCCCTCATCAAAAATTAATAAAGCCCCGTCGCATTCACCGGAAAACTATAAAAATATTATGATAGAAAATATTAAAAATTTTAGTGAGTATAGTGGACTTTTTGGTCAAAACTGACGTAACGTGATCTAAATTTATATTTAAAAAAGAAAGGTTCTATTCCTATGAAAACTCCCGTACATGTCGCTGTTACAGGTGCCGCAGGCCAGATAGGCTATGCGCTTTTATTCCGTATTGCTTCCGGCGAAATGCTGGGTAAAGACCAGCCTGTATGTTTGCACCTTCTTGAAATCACACCTGCACTGGATGCTTTGAAAGGTGTTGTTATGGAGCTGAAAGACTGCGCCTTTCCATTGCTTCACGATATTGTGGCGACGGACAAGGCAGAAGAGGCATTTAAGGATGTAAGTTATGCCCTTCTGGTTGGTGCACGCCCCCGCGGCCCGGGCATGGAGCGTAAGGATCTGTTAGAAGCAAACGGCGCGATTTTCGGCCCGCAAGGGAAAGCTCTGAATGATCATGCCAAACGCGATGTAAAAGTTCTGGTAGTCGGAAATCCTGCCAATACAAATGCGCTGATTGCACAGCAGAATGCGCCTGACCTTGACCCCAGATGTTTTACCGCAATGGTGCGTCTTGACCATAATCGCGCAATGAGCCAGCTGGCTGATAAAACAGATAAGCATTCAACCGATATCAAAAAAATGACTATTTGGGGTAACCACTCCTCTACCCAATATCCTGATCTATACCATGCAACAGTTGATGGTAAACCTGCCATGGATACAGTGGATGAGGACTGGTACGAAAATACATTTATACCCGATGTACAGCAGCGCGGGGCGGCCATTATCAAGGCGCGCGGGGCGTCTTCTGCCGCCTCTGCCGCCTCTGCTGCCATTGATCATATGCGTTCATGGGCGTTGGGAACTGATGAGGGTGACTGGGTTTCAATGGCCATTCCCTCTGACGGATCATATGGTATCGAAGAAGGTGTTATATATGGCTATCCCGTAACCTGTAAGGACGGTAAGTATGAAATTGTACAGGGTCTGGAAATAGGTGAGTTTTCACGCGCGCGCATGGATGCGACTGAAAAAGAACTGAGAGAAGAACGCGCAGCCGTTGAAGGTCTTTTCCCGAAAAGCAAAGCTGCTTAGAAACACATTCAAAGCTTAGATTTTCTTAGAAACCCGCCCTTGAATGTCAGTGGCGGGTTTTTTTAGAATGGGACTTTAAAACATATCTTTGATTTTGTGCCATATCATGCCCAGACCAACCAAATGATGGTCATATTTTCCGGCAAAGGGAATATTGCCGGTTCGGAATGCTTTGGCAAAATCAGGATTTTCTTGGGAGAGGTTTGTGTCTCCTGCAATACGCGCCGCCATAAGTCTTGCCGACATATGAGTGGGGACAACACCGTGACCACAAAAACCCAATGCATAATGTATTTTATCGTCAAGACATCCGATTTGCGGTAACTCATTCAATGTTGCTGAGAAGTACCCGCCCCACCAATGTGTGATATGAATATTTTGCAAAGAAGGAAAGAGCTTAATCATTTCGCCATAAACCGACTTAAAAGCCTTTTCTTCTTCTGTTTTATTACGTGTCAAAGGCGCATCGCCGCCACCAAAAATAAGGCGTTTATCCGCAGTCTTGGTATAATAATTTGTCAGGTTTTGCCATTCAAAAACAGCATGATTAGATGGCAGTATCTGATCGTAAATGTCATCGCTTAATACTTCTGTTGCGAGCATTGAAGTTCTCAAAAGAACATATTTTTTTCTCAGATTGGGTAAAAGCCTGCCCTGATAGGCATCACCTGCGGCAATAACCTGATCTGCCGTTATTGTGGCTTTGGGTGTCGTTATTTCCATTTTACCCGATGCTGTCTTTTTCATGGAAAGAGCCGGGGTTTCTTCAAAAATTTCCACACCCATCTCGGTGCATATGCTGGCTATGGAGGTAATATATTTGAGTGGGTTAAAGCAGCCTGCAAAATCATCGCGCATCGCGCCTTCATAAAGTGTCGTGCCAATATCTTTTGCTGTTTCGCTGGCATCAATAAAATCTGTTTTATAACCGACTTTTTCGCGAAGAAAATCTATATGATCGCCAAGATCGTCATTTGATTTTTTATCTGTTGCGGTAATTGTAAGACCGGGTTTGAAATCGCAATCAATATTATGTTTTTCAATCAGCCGCCTAATTTCTCCCAAAGCCTCAACAGTTGCCTGATAAGAGGCCTTGGCGATGTCTACACCATATTTACGTGCAATGACGCGAATATCCTGATTATAGCCCGGAATGACTTGTCCGCTGTTTCTGCCGGAAGCACCCCAGCCAACGCGGTGCCGTTCGACTACAGTCACGTCAAAGCCATATTGCTTTAGATAATAGGCGCTTAATAGCCCTGTAAAACCCGCACCGATCACACAGATTTGAGTTTTTTTATCCTTATCGAGATTTGGATAATTACGGTTTTCTTTCAATTTGTCGCGATATAGACAAAGGTCGTCAGTGGGAAAACGGTCACGCGGATTGATAAATGTCGGCATAAGAAGATCAATTATTTATGAATTAAATTTTACATCAAGGTGACGTATACGGGTTTTTAGACTATACCCAAATTATGTATTAGCCCAGAAAAAAAATATGTCTTTCAGGGCGTTTTTAACACTAACAATAGAAAAGAGACCAGCAAAATTTAGACTGCCAAAACTATGGCAGTGATCCAGCATAAAGCGATAAAAACACGGGTCAGCAATACCGCGGCGCTTCCGATATCTTTGGCCTTCTGGGCGAGATGACTGCGTTCTGGACTGGCCTTGTCAGTGACGGCCTCAATAGAGGTGTTGACACATTCAATAATAATCATTGGAAAGAGGCTGGCTGTCAGGATGAGCCAAGTGCCCCCGCCCCAATCAAAATACATTGCAAGTCCTGTGGCCAGAATAAATCCAAACACAAACTGGATGCAGCTGACACGGAAGGATGTGTCTTCGTCCAAGGACATCATTAACCCGTCAAAGGAATGCTTTAAATTCCGAAAAGGATTATATTTTTTTGATTTTTTCATACTCAGCCATATAGTTTGTTTATAAACATTTGTAAGAGATAATAATTCCATGCCAACCATCCATAATTTTTTAAAATCGCTCTTTAAAGTTTTTTACAATGCGCCGCTTGTCGCAGGGGCGATGGTTGCATCTATTTGCATGTTTATTGTCTTTGGTGAAATAGTTGACGAGGTTCTGGAAGGAGATTCTCACGAGCTGGATACAAAAATTCTTTTAATGCTTAGGGAGCCGGGCAATACAGATTCCCCGCTTGGCCCTGTATGGTTTGAAGAAATGGTGCGTGATTTTACCAGCCTGGGCGGTATGGGGCCTTTGACGCTTATAACTCTTACTGTCTTTGTTTATTTAATTCTTAGAAATCTGAAAGGTCATGCCTTTTATCTTCTGGCAACAGTAATTACGGGTACAGCACTTAGCAATCTGTTAAAAATAGGCTTCGACAGGCCACGGCCTGATCTTGTTCCGCATGGTTCAATGACATTTACTAATGCTTTCCCGAGCGGCCACTCTTTTATGGCGACCGTTGTATACCTCACCTTGGCGGTGATCCTTTCTCAGGCAGAAAAATCAAGATCTGCCAAAATCTATATATTGTCTTTGGGTGTACTTATATCGGTTATAGTGGGGGCCAGTCGCGTGTATTTGGGCGTACATTGGCCAAGTGACGTCCTTGCAGGATGGGTCATTGGCGCAGGCTGGGCTTTACTATTCTGGGTTTTGGCGGAATATCTTAAAATGCGAAATGTGCTTAAAAAGCGTGGTGATGAGGATACTCAGTCTAGCGGGTAGGTGATTTCCAGAATTTCCAGATATTCTTCACCCTGATCTGTGCGAACTTTGACCTCATCTCCTTCCTCTGCCTTTAACAAAGCGCGCCCCACTGGTGACATCCAGTTAATTTTACCCTCGCGGTAATCAGCTTCATCCACATCAACAAGCTGTACCGTTACTTCGCTATCATCTTCGCGCAGATATTTGACTTTTGCGCCGAAGAAAACACGGGTTAAATTTTGTTGTTGGGCCGGGTCAACAATAGTTGTGTTTTCCAGTTTTTTGGTCAGGTAACGTACACGGCGGTCAATTTCGCGAAGGCGTTTTTTATTGTAAATATAATCGCCGTTTTCCGAGCGGTCCCCGTTTCCTGCAGCCCAGGACACTATATCTACTATTTTCGGGCGCTCATCATGTAGTAGCCAGTAAAGCTCTTTCTCAAGAACACGGTAACCCTTTGGTGTCATGTAATTTTGTTGTGACATGGTGTTTTAATGGATGTTTGATATAAGCATTATGTTTGCAGTTTGGACTGATACTTTGATCAATATCGTTTAATATTGCAAGAGGCAGATCAAGCCCAAGCCTTGTCATTAAAAAACCGCGCTCAGAGTTTTGACTGAGGCGCGGTTTTTTAAAGATGCCGAATATCAGGCTGCTTTTTTAAGCTTTTTATCAAGTTCTTTTTGTTTCTGGCTTTTAGAAACATAATTTGTGCGGTAAGCCATTTTTGTATGTAATTCGCAATAGGAACTATCTTCTGAATCTGAAGTGGCACCACAGAATTTAAAGTCGTCTTCCTGCGGGTCGCCAATTGGCCATTTACAGGTTTTATGCGTCAGGTCTTTCATTGAACAGGTAATATCGTATCTCCTTGTTTAAAAATAAAAAATCTCTTTTAAAACAACCTTGTTTTAAAGCAAAATTAATAAACTGGTATGGAATTTCAATTTTGTGTGTAAATGTATTATAGCATAAAGGACTGAAATATGCAAAAAAGCTTGTTCAAGAGCGGCTTTTAAGGTTATTCAACCGGGTTGATTACGTAGTGAACGGTCAAAACCAAGGCGACGGAGATCATTAACCCCAACACCATTTTCGCAAAGTCTTTTCCTATCAGCGGAAACACATAGCCAAATTTGTAGGTGGCGCGATTGGCAGTCGCAATCGCCAATTCCCGCCCCGTCAGAACGCCAACAAAAACCCATGTGGTGGACATAGGGATGGTATTTAATTCCTTGAAATACCATAATATAATTGCATAGATAAAATCTATTATTGTGGCAGAGCGCATAAAACGTGACCCTGTTTTTTCCAAAACTATAGTCTGGATTTTTCCACCTTGCGTATAAAAGATCATGCCTAACCACGATACTAAGACCGCGATTGCCCCCATTAATATCGGGAACGGCATATCACGTGGCAGGAAGACGGCAATATTGGCCATGTCGTGAGATAGCCAGGAAAACCATAAAAAACCAGTAGACGCCCATTGCGCCGTACGCCAGTATTTTCGTGTTTCCTTGCGTACGGTATTAAATTTCTCATTTATAAAACGCGACAACACTAACCACAATACGTAAGCAACTGTTGCTGATAAACCATACCCCACAATAGATTTTATAAGCATTTTTTCCAAGACCACGGTGGAGGCGAAGACTGATAGCACCAGAAAAGTGGTGGAAACAGGAATGCCTGTACGGGTCAACAGAACAAGTACGGCGGGTGCTGCTGCGTGATACCATTCAATCTGTACGGGTGGAATGCTGTCCAGTCGTCCATAGGAAATATCACCGCCATTAACTTGCCATCCGTAAACAAGGGTAAAAATCAAAACAAGGCTTGCAACAAGCCATAACCAGTACCATTTAAAAACACGGATATTGGAAGCAATAAAAGTCCCTAATGTTTGAACGGAATCATTGCCGATAACGGAATAGGCCGCCAGCATAAAACCAATAAGTGCGTACACGGTATGAATGTCCATGGATAAAGCCCTCTAAACCTTTGGCATGTAATTGATATTGCTCAATCTAAACGGAAAATACCCTAACATTTTAAAATTTTATCGTGTAGGATTAAATCATCTATTTTCAAAATAAGGACTTTTAATGAGTGAATTACCCAACTGCCCAAAATGTGACTCCCCCTATACTTATGAAGACGGGGTATTGTTGAATTGCCCCGAATGCGGACACCAATGGTCAAAAAATCAGGCAGAGAGTGGTGCAAACCAAAAGGTAATCCGTGATGCAAATGGTAACGAATTGGCAGATGGAGACACGGTCACTGTTATCAAAGACCTGAAAGTCAAGGGCTCATCCTCAGTCGTAAAGGTCGGCACAAAGGTCAAGAATATCAGGCTTGTTGAAGGCGACCATGATATTGACTGTAAAATTCCGGGTATCGGTGCAATGGGCCTTAAGTCGGAATTTGTCAAAAAGGTGACTGATTAGATATTGCCAGTGTTGCATTTTTCCTCAGGCTCTGACCATGTAGAGCGCCAAAAGGCTTAGAATATACCCGACCAGTATCAATGCAGAATCTATGCCGAGAGTGAAAATTTTCCTGCGCGGCCGTATGAGTAGTCCAAGGCAGTATATTGCTGTCAGAATTACTCCAGATCCCAAGGCGATACGTTCAGCCAGACCTATCTCGTTGATAACCGCGCCAGAGCGGAAGAAAATATCAACAGGAAAAACAAGAAAGGTCATAATCAGGTTGCTGCCCATTATATTTGTAATGGCCATCGTATAAGCCCTGACTTTTACAGCGGCAAGAGAGGTGCTGAGTTCCGGCAGGGAGGTGGTCAATGCAAGAAGGGAAGCTCCAATGAAACTTGTTCCCAGCCCTGTCTGTTCCGCCAGGGTTTCTGCCAAAGACACAACCAGGGCGCCGCTGATGAGAATAATAATTGCGGCAATAGCAGTGCCCGTAAAAAGTTTTATGCGCGAATACTCATCAAAGCGGTTATTGCGCTCTTTTAAATTTTTATCATCGGGCACGTCCACCAGCGACCATCCTGCATGTGTTTCAAAGCGTTGCATGCTGTAAGTCGCCAAGACATATATGGCTGCGATAATGCAGCTTCCCAACCCTATATTCCAGGCAAGAATGAAATCACCGGTAAAGCTGAACATTAATAATGTCGACAAGGATATAATTAAAAACAATCCTGCCATTACCGGGGTTAGCTGTTTTGGAAAAGATGTCATGGTTTTGTGAATGACAAAAATATCCACTATGGCAAGTACGGCAAGCTGAAGTAGCATACCGCCAAACATATTATTGAGAGCAAGGTTGCCCTGCTCGTTGAGGGATGCCGTCAGTGTTGTAACCATCTCGGGAAGCTCGGTGGCTGTTGCCAGTAATATGAGTCCCAAGAAAGCGCGCGCGATTTTGGTCTGTTCGGCAATAGCATCGACAAGATAAGAGATCCGCGTTCCGGCAATACAGATTGATGCCGCTAGAATAAGAAAAAAACCCAGATTTATTGCAAGGCTAAATTGTTCAAACAATGCATTTGTCCCATTCACCATAAGTATTGAGAATTTTACCCTTTGGAAAGCTGAGCCCTATCAGTGCAAGACCGCATATGAGACTTGAAACCATATGTGCAAGACCTACTCCGTAAATAAATGGCGTAAAGAGCAGGGCGGCTCCCAGTGGAATAAGGAAAAAGCGCAAGCTCCGGCCCGACTCGGCGAGTGCCGTGATAACGACTGTAACGGCAATTGCACCGATAAGATGGTCAGCATCGGCCATGCCCCCGGATGCATCAAGGGTCAGTCTGGTAAACATCAGCCAAATACCTATGGCTATACAGAGCAGGAGTGACCATGGTAATGTAATACCGCCGGTAAGCATTTCTTTTACAATAGCGAATGGCGGCTGGGCAAAATTGTCTTCCTCGTTTTCCCATTGACCTTCATCAGTATCTCCTGTGAAAAATATTTTTATCAAAGGACGACCCTTTTTCTTGCGCCGCCATAAAAAGGCGGATGTCGCAACCAGCTCATCCAGGGAATAAGGAATCTGGATAAGCATCGCAGCCGCGGCGATCAGGCAAAGCGTACACCACGTGCCAAGCATTATAGGCTGTATAATAATGAAGAAAATTGAAACCGCTCCAAGGGGTACAATCATTATACCAAAAAGCATGACCAGCCAGGGCATGGTGCGCCAACGGCGTGAAGATCCGATCAAACCGGTGAGAATTTCAAGCGCGTAAGTCATTGCGCCCAATCCTGCATCTGGAACTGGCCATGCCTCGGAAACGGAAGAGGTTATAATTTCTTCCGTACCGTTTTGCGGGTCGCCTGCTGAGCCTGTAAAAAACGGCTCCCAGACGCCCTCAATATGACCGAGCTGGTAGGCGCATAGATAGCGTGAGATAAAAAATCCGATAAACGCCAAGATAATGATCGGGAGTCTTTGGAACCAGCTGGACGGACAGAATTGCCAGCCGGGCGGAATAGTTGGCCCTGTCTGCGCAGCAACGGGAGAGATGCCCGGGAAGGGACGGACCAGCACTGAAAAACCTATAATAAGCATACCAATTATGGTTCCGTTAAGATAGGCTGCAGCCGTAGGCGCCCAAAAAACAAGGGGGGCGCCCAAAACCCAAATACCGATAAGGCCGCACGCCCATCGGGCCATACCGAACTTTCTGGACAGTGAAAGGAAAGCAAAAACCAGAAGGGCGCAGCCTGAAATTACGTCACTCCAGATCATGCCCATGGATTCATAAGAGAGAATAAAAGGAGAGCTTATGAGCCAAAGCGCAAGCCCCAAATTCATGAAATGTGCCCAAATGCTGCCAGCGTGCTCTTTTGCTGCTTGTGTCTGGTGTTTTTGACGAATCTCATCAGGATTTACGTGTTTTTCCTCGGCTCCTATAACCCAGTCAGGAGCAGTGATACCATTGGCTTTATACCAGCTGGCAGGATCTTTTTTTAAATTCCCGATAAGCGTTTCCAGACCCTTATGAATATCGTGCTCAGGGACCCATCCTAATTGATCCTTAGCGCGGGATATGTCCAGGTCATAGTGGTCGGAGGCCAGATCAATCATAAACGACCTTATAAAAGGTTTTTCCCCTTTATCAATGTCGTCAGGGATGACCGGCTCCATTTTTTCTTCAATAGAAGCCCCCATTTTGGCTGCAAATTCTGGTAAAGACAATGTATTCCATTCGTGTTGACCGTATATCAAATCACCTATACGGTTTTGCAAAGCCTGATATCCAAGTACTGCTTCTTCCCCGGCGAGAATAATATTTTCATGAGGCAGGTCATTTCTTTTTTCAATAACTTTTAGAAACAAATCAAGCATATCGTCCTGATGAATAAAAGCCTGACCGGCGCTTAAATCTCCGGCATAGAGATGACTTTTAAAATCTTTCTCATAGATCCGAGCTATTTGTTCAGCCAGTGTAGGCACAGCTGTGTGTTCATTATAAAGCCCGGCAAGGCGTAATATGGTGTATGGGATATTCCCATGTGTTTCAATTAGGGCTTTTTCAGCATTTGCTTTGGATTCCGGATATGCCCATCCCGGCTGGATGGGGGTCTTTTCGGTAATCTTTTGTCCGGGCACGCCTGCTTTGTGTACCAGCATTGTCCCTGAATAAATGAAGCGCTCCACATTGAAAGTCTGAAGCGCTTTTAAAAGATGTTTTGTACCTTCAACATTAACGGTCTGATAGAGCGGTGACTCTTCACCGCTGAAATCGAAATAGGCAGCCAGGTGAATAACAGCGGCGATATCCGTGCCGAATTTTTCCCGAATTTTATGTAACTGTAAATCAACAGAGTCCTGAGAAGTTAGATCGCATTTATAATTTTCATCTGCGATATCCGAGGCAACCACGTCAAGTCCCAGTATTGTAAATCTGTCTTTCAGACAGTGGGATAATGAAGTTCCGATATTGCCGGAAGCGCCGGTAATAAGTATTACAGGTTTTTCATTCTCAACCATAAATTCCCCCATAGTGTTACGGATGTAAATAGACCCCAACGGATATGTTTGGTTTTAGTTCCTTAAGAAATATTGGAACTTTCAGCGGTCCCGAGCCATTTTTTTAATGAAAAGAATATGACTAAAAACAGACAAGAGACCAAGAGGATACCATGAAAACGCTTACAGATATTACACAACAAACTTTGATTGACCTGACAGACAAAGAACATGACGCATGTATTTCTCTTTATATGCCAATGGTAGAGGCGGGGCCGGAAACCCGTCAAAATACTATTCGTTTTAAAACGCTTTACCAAAATGCTGAGCAGAAAATGGAAAAATACGGCATGGATCAGGAAACAATTTCCGAATTTATTGCACCGCTCGAAAAACTGGAAAATGATACTGCGTTTTGGGAAGACAGAAGTCCCGGGCTCGCGGTTTTTTTATGTCCGCATGACATTTGTGTATATAAATCGGAAATGCCTTTCGAAGAAGAAGCCGTAGTCGACAAAAACTTTTATATTCGTCCTCTACTTACAGAGCTTGACCAGAACAAAACATTTACCGTTTTGCTTATAAATCCTGATGAACCGCGTTTGATGAAATGCAATAACACAGCTTGCAAAAACTCACGCAGCTTTCCCGGTTATTTAGAATCCATGGAAAAATTCTTGAGTCACCACGATTTTGAAGAGAGTCTGCAACACAATACCAGTCGCGAGGCGCCGCATTTTCACGGTCAAGGAACTGCTGGTGACAAAGATCAAGAAAACCAATATATGTTGGAATATTACAAGCAGTTAAAAAACTGGCTGCACGACAATGGTTATATAAATGATACAAATACTTTGTGGCTGATCGGCGATGATCGTAGCACAGGCATATTTACAAAAATTAGTGAAAGCCTGTCAGGTAAAACGCCTGTTCTACTGCAAAAAAATGTTTCCGGTGAAGATGATGACAAAATTCATGAAGCCATTCAGCAACATGTTACAAAATTTTCTTACGAAGCTGATCAGGAAGAATTAGAGACTTTCCAAAATCAGGCGAATGACGATGAGATTTCAACATTGCAGGAAACAAAAGATATCGTCACCGCCGCACATGATAAGCGTATCTCGAAATTATTTGTGCCTTCAAACAGCAAGAAAATTTGGGGCACGTTTAAAGCCGAAAGTCACGAAACTATTGTAAGGGATGACGCCACTAAGGAAGTTGGCGAAGAGCTTTACAATCTTGCCGCGATCAAAACATTACAAAACGGTGGAAGTGTCGTGACAAACGATAATATTCCCGAAGATAAAACTCTGGCTGTTTGCCACTGGTAATTTAAAAATTCCGAAAGGAGAACGAAAATGGCTAAAAATCATGGAAACCAGATTAGAAATGATGAAGTCTACGAAGAGCTAAGGGATCAGGGCGCAAGCAAGGAAAAAGCAGCCCGTATCGCAAACGCTCAGGCCAATCCCAGTCAAAACCCTTCGAAAAAAGGCGGGGAAAGCTCACCTTATGAGGAGTGGACTAAAGACGAGCTTTATAAGCGTGCGCAAGAAATTGATATCGAGGGGCGTTCGGATATGGACAAAGGCGAATTAATTAAAGCGCTAAGAAACCATTAGTTTTTTGCAGGCTCTACCGTATTTGTTTTGCGGTAGGGTCTGCAATATTCAAGTGTCTTTTCTGAAAGTATGTCTCCAAGGATGACATTTTCAGCAACAGATTCCAGGTTCTCCAAGGCATTAAACTCTTTCATAATCTCTTGATCATGGGCACGCGCAATAATTGGAATTTCTGCATCGAATTTGCGTATGAGTTTAACCAAATTTTTGGTGGCTAAAGCTTCATCCAAAGTAATTACAACCGCCAAAGCTGTGCTTAAACTTGCGGCTTCCAGTGTCGCTTGTTTTGTTGTGTCACCATAATATACCGGGCAGGATTTAGCGCGGGCCTTGTTAACTCTTTCAATGTTTTTATCAAATCCAATGCTTTTGAAACCCTCACGACTTAAATTTTCACTAATCAGGTTTCCAATGCGCCCGTATCCGAATATGACTATATGACCCTCAACTTTTTTGGCGTTATCGGCATGATAATCTTTCCCGTCATGGCCACGATGTTCAATAAATTTACCTGCTTTCCGGGCAAAAGGCGCAATGACCGGTGTCACCATCATGGTCATACCTATAACGATAAGCATAAACTGGCCGACGCTTTCCTGCATTAATCCTGCCGTCAAAGCGCCGCCTACGACCAAAAGTCCAAATTCACCGGCTTGTGAAAGTAATATTGCTGTCTCCGCAGAAACACTTGTGGTCTGCTTCCATAATTTACACAAGGCAAAAACGATACAGGCTTTGATGGACATAAGGCCCAAAACAGACGCAAAAAGCCAGAAAGGTTTCTCGGCAATAAACTGCAAATTAATGCTCATGCCAAAAGATAAGAAGAAGATACCCAGCAACATGCTTTTGAAGGGCACCACTAAAGATGAGATTTCATGGCGATATTCGGTATCGGCCAGTAAAAGCCCCGCTATAAAAGCGCCCAAGCCCATGGACAGGCCCGCATAAGATGCAATAGAAGCACTTACCACTATTGTAAGAAGGCTGATTGCCATGAAAACTTCTGCGCCGCCATGTTTGTTTGTAAATACGAATAAAGGTCTTAGTATAATTTTTCCGATGACATAGATTGCAACGACTGTAACCACCATTTTTAAAACGGATAAGAAAATATAGGTGGAAATATCTCCTTCTATTGTCGTGCTTAAGATTGTCAAAAGAAGCAGGATCGGTATAACGGCCAAATCCTGCAAGAGAAGAATGCTGAAGCTCGAGCGCCCAACGTCAGAACCAAATAATTTCTGTTGATGCAACCACTGTGTCACTATCGCAGTTGAGGATAACGCAAGCCCCAGCCCTAACAAGAGAGCCACTTGGCCCGCATTTCCCCATAGAAAAGCAATACCGCCGATAACAATTGCCGTAATAATAACTTGCAACCCACCAAGGCCAAAGACCATCCCTCGCATTTGCCAAAGCCTTCGCGGCGATATTTCCAACCCGATAACAAAAAGCAGTAAAACTATACCCAGCTCGGCCAGAATTTTCACATTTTCTGTATTATCCAGGCTTAAAATATTCAATGCAGGAAAACTTCCTGTCAGTGACCCGACGGCGTACGGACCAAGCGCTATGCCTGCCAGAAGATAACCAAGTGAGACTGGTATTTTAAAGAAGCGCAGAACCGGAATGACAAGCGCGGATAATGCCAGGTAAAACCCAGCATCCCAAAACACCCCTGTCAAAACCGTTTCTTTCATGAAAGTGACGTTACAGCAATTTTAAAAGATTGGCTATAACTCCGGCGTCCCATCTCATGAATTTTTATAAGAATTTGCCCAAAAGTGCTTAGTCTGTTTTCCGCGAGAGAAGCTTTTGCGTCATTCTGTTCATATCGTCAAAAACCACAAGTAACACAGGAAGGAAGAAAATCAGGAATGAGCTTGCGAAAATGAGTCCAAAAGCAAGAGACACAGCCATAGGAATTATAAACTGCGCTTGTAGACTTGTTTCCAGCAATATCGGTAAAAGCCCCAGACTTGTGGTCAGTGTCGTAAGTAGGATAGGTCGGAACCTTCGTTGCAATGATTGCAAGGCTGCGTCATATACGGTTATATCCGGATTTTCTTTTTGGAGGCCGTTGTAATAATCAACCAGAACGACAGAGTCGTTAATCACAACCCCTGTCAGTGCAACCATACCGAAAAGCGAGATGAAAGAAAGATTGAATCCCATCAAGGCATGGCCGTAAATTGCGCCCGCAATACCCAGAGGCACAATCAGCATAATAATGAAAGGTTTTGCATAGCTACGCAGCTGCGACGTAAGCATTACAAAGATAGCCAGGAGCGCAATCAGCATATTTTTTCCAAGTGTTGCAAGGTCGTTGCGCTGGTCTTCATTTTGACCGCCCAACTGGAGACTTAGACCGGGATAGCGCTCCTGAAGCTTTGCATATTGGTTCTGCATAATTTGTGTAATGGCTTCGTCCGCAGTAATGACCGTATTATCTGTATCAGCCGTGACAGATACGACCTGACGTCCGTCTACACGTTTTATAATCGATGCGTTATAAGCCTCCTTAATATCAGTCATGACATTAATCGGGGCTTGCTCACCGTTAGGTAATGTCAGGCGGAATTCTTCAATTGCAGATAGTGAGCGCCGATCTGATTCAGGGTAGCGCACAACAATTTCCACTTCACTCGTACCACGCTGGACCCTGTCAACGACACGACCGCGTAAGGAGTCGCGGAGTTGTCGCCCAACGTCGAAAGGGGTCAGCCCCGCGGCAAGTCCCGCTGATGTAAGCTCAAAAATAAACTCTTTTTTACCTGGCTCCAGGCTGTCGGTAACTTCTGAAAGTCCTGACATTTCAGACATTGACTGCTTTAATTCCTCTGAAGCCTTGTCGAGAATATCACCGTCGCGGTGGGATAACTCTATAGTGATATCGGCACCCGCATTAATCAACGAACTTTCAAAAGCAATTTTTTTGGCTTGCGGAATTTCACCAAGCTCGGCACGCCATTGCCTTGCTATTTCCTTTGAGGTTAAGCTGCGCTGGGCGGAGGGTACGAGCTCTATTTGAACTTGGGACAGGTTGCTGGAAAAGCTGCTGCGCTGGGCATCAGCGGGGCCGCCACGATTTGCCCCTTGTAATCCTGTGGAAACAGCAATGCTTTCATAGATATCGCCATCGCTATGACCTGACCAGCTTTCCTTATTCAGTTTTGTAAATGTATCGACAATTTGTTGTGTGTAATTGTCGGTGATTTCGAAAGGTGTACCTTCCGGCATTTCAAGATTGACCGTAATTTCATCACTTTCGATTTGAGGGAAAAATACAAACTTCATATTGCCTGACATCATCCAGTAAAAAGCGATGAAGCATACAAATCCGACCAGAAACAGAAATATGTAACGCCCGGCAATACAAATGCGCGCCACCGGCAGCACCATTTTTTCGATGAAGCGTTCCAAATTCCTGTCTACGATTTCCCTTATTTTGTGGAGATACCCTCTACTCCACCGCTTGGGACTGGATAAATGCGCCGGAAGAATGAAAAACGCCTCAAACAGGGAAACAAGAAGCACGCTGATAACGATTAAAGGTATCGGCCTTAGAATTTGCCCCAGCGTTCCCGTACTAAAAATCAAAGGAGCAAAGGCTGCGACTGTTGTGAGTACACCTATTGTTACGGGAGCTTGTATACCCTTAACGCCGACTAGAGCAGGATTTGCGGGTCTGTCCTTGCGGTCCTGCTCTGTGAAAATACTTTCTCCGGTGACAATCGCATCATCAACGACGATACCAAGGACAACGATCAGGGCAAACAAGGATATCATATTAATGCTGACACCCATCAGAGATGCAAAAAATAGACCGCCCAGAAAGGAAATAGGAATGGCAAAGGCCACCCAAAACGCCAGTTTTAAATCCAGAAATAATAACAGCGCGATAAATACAAGGGCAAAACCCATGATGGCATTACGCAGCAACAGATTTATTCTGTCGACAAGGACATCTGTCTGGTTTTTCCAGACAGCCAGATTTATATTATCCGGTAATTCAATTCCCTCGACATAACGGGTGATTTCCTTTTCCATGTCGATAGTGTCTTGTGAAGAGCTTCTGGTGATATCCAGAAATATAGCGGGTTTTCCATTATATGTATTGCTGAGGTCAACATCTTCAAAGCCGTCATCAATACTTGCAATATCCCCTAGGCGGAGCAAGCTGCCATCCGGATTACTTCGTATGACGATGTCGCGGAAATTGCTGCCGTAATAACGTCGTTCCTGAACACGTACAAGAAAGTCACCGGATTCTGTCTGCAGCGTGCCGGCCGGCAGATCTATGCTATATTGACCGATAATGTCGGCAATTTGTCCGAGATTGAGATTATACTGACGAAGCATGGTTTCAGAAATCTCTATACTGACTTCCCGGTCACGTGTTCCTGCCAATTCCACCAGAGACACCTTTGGCAAGCCTATAAGCTGGTCTTCAATCGTTTCTGCCCATTCCCTTAAGGACACCCGTTCAGCATCTCCATAAACAACCAGCGTCAGGACAGCACTTCGTGGCTTAACACGTACAATATTTACCTGCTCAGCGTTTTCAGGAGGAAAATCCTGAAGGGAATCAATTTCTGTTTCCACATCATTCAGGACTTCCTCACCGTTCACAAAGTCCTCAATTTCGATGGTTATAATACCAATGCCTTCCTGTGCATTGGATTCAACGCGCTTCACACCCTGAACCCCGATGACCGCTTCTTCAACGCGCCTTGTAATGCCGCTTTCCACATCACCGGGAGTCGCACCCGGATATGGAACAGTTACTGTGATGATTTTGGGGTCGATCGTCGGAAAAGTCTCTCGCACCATTTGCGTCAGGCTTGCAAGCCCCGCAATCAGGAAAAAGAGCATCAAAATATTGGCAGCTGCATGATTTCCGTGAAACCATGCCACAAGGCCGCTATTTCGTTTATTATCCGAAGCGGCTTTTTCATCGTCAATTATTTTGTCCTGTTTATCGGACATAGATGCATATGCCTTTTTCGTTACTGACCAGTTTCGTTACTGTCTTTGTTATCTGTTGCGCGCGTGGGCTCGGGTTTTATTAAGCGTTGTTCATCCGGCGCTCCGATTTCACCCTCATTGATTTCGCTTTCGGTATCGCTTTCGGTTTCATCAATTTCAACAACGTCATTTTCGGATTCTTCAACCCTGCGGATTTTCATACCCTCTCCGCCGCCTTTGAGAAGTCCATCCACGAGAGTTACTTTCTCACCAGAGCCAATCGCAAGCGTATAATCATCACCAATTGAAAGAATTTGGGGACTGTATGACTCAAGCGTGTTGTCTTCCTTTACGATCCAGACAGTCTGCGCACCTTGCATCACACTGTTTGGCAGCTCCCACAAATTGTCTATTTCACGCCCCGTTAATTCAACCTCGGCAAAGACATTGGGCAGAATTTTATCCCAGTTCTGTCCGGTCGGGGCGATTATAATATCCACAAAACGCGTATTTTCATTTAACTGCCCGCCAATGCGTTCTATTTCACCCAGAAGCGTAATGCTTTCTCCACGATAAACGGTGGTAATCGTGGCGCGGGCTTCACCCTCATCAAGATATTGGAGTAAGCGATCTTCCAATGGAACACGTATCTGGATTGCATCTTTTGAATACAGCAAACCATAGCTTTGCCCGGCCTGCACGTATTGCCCAACATCTATATCCGTTTCAATAACACGACCTGCATAGGGCAGAGTATAAACTGTGCGTTCAAGACCGAGTTTTGCATCTTCAAGCTGGGCGCGCGCAGCCATAAGATTGGCTTTGGCCTGTTCAAGTTGCGGAGTACGAGCCACAAGTGAAGGAATGGGCTCGGACGGGTTTAAGCTTTCCCATTCTTCTCTAGATGCCTGAGCTTCTGCTTTTTCAANGGCAAGTTGCGTCTGGGCGCGTTCGACCTCGGCACGGGCAATGTCGCGCTGATTTATATAGTCGTCCTGTTCGATCTTGAATAACTCAGTATCTGCCTCAAAAACGCCGCCATCATCAAAATTGGGGTGAACATTTATTATGCGCCCTGTGACCTGTGGGACAATGCGAATTTCGTTGTTCACCTCGGTTTCGCCTGTACGTTTAAAGCGTATTGCCTGTGTAGAAGGGACAACTTCAACTGTTCGCACCAGAATAGGCTGGGTTTTCGTTGATTGAGCGGCTTCTCGCTCANCCGTTCCTATTGTCTGTGATAAGATGAAGGCGACTATAAGAAAGCCCAGCACAAAAATTAGCTGTAAATTGGCTTTCCAATTTGTACGGCCATGATTATCAGCATTTTCTGTCGAACCGGAAGACGTAGTGTTATTGTCATTGTTTATGTCGTTCATAAAGTCTCCTGTGTATCCAGCCAGTCTCCGCCAAGCGCCAGCATTAAATTCAAACGTGCCTGCCATACTGATTGCTGTATTTGCAGAAGCTGTGTACGTGTTTGAAAAAGGCGTCTTTCTATTTCCAAAAGGTCTGTAAAAGGGACAAGACCACGGGTATACCGCCGATACGCAAGATCGTAAGCTGCCTGTGATTGTTCCAATGTACTATCTAAGCCGCTGAGCTGGTTTCTCAATTCATCTTCGCGCTTTAATGCGGTCTCAACATCACCAACGGCTTGCAATATCTGCTGTGCGTAGTTTGCTGCCAATTCCTTAGCCTCTGCTTCGCGAAGGCGCACGGCGGCCCGCAAGCGTCCCCCTTCAAAAAGTGGGGCTGTTAAATTGCCTATCAGGCTCCACGCAATTTGTTCGGGAGAAATGAGATTATTCAATTCGCTTGCCTGATATCCGTAATCACCTGAGAGGGAAAGATTGGGATACAGGTCAGCCATTGCAACCCCGATATTGGCTTGTGCCGCCTCGACACGATAGGCCGCACCGATGAGATCAGGGCGGCGGTCAAGCAGCGCAAGAGGCGGCGGGACAGTCAACCTGTCCGGTGGCGGCAAAAGCGGAAAATCTTCCAAGGCAAAATAGTCATTGGTTCCCGGCATTTCCCCAAGGAGAATATCAAGCGTATAAAGTGCCTCGGCATAATCGGCTTCTAAAGGGGGAAGCTGTGATTTTGCACTTTCAAGGTTTTCACGGGCAAGGCGCACTTCAAGTGCGCTGGCCTGTTCACTGCCGAGCTTATACCGTCTCTCAACTGACTCAAGTGTGCGTTCGCGGTTTTCGATTGTTTGCTCGGTTAACTCAATCTGTGCCAGCAGGGTGGCGAGTGTAACCCTCTGCCCGATAAGCTGAGTAATAAGATTTTGAACAAGAGCTTGCTTTTCGGCTTCGCTGGCCTGCAGACTTGCCTGTGCTGCTGTTATAGAGTTTCTGACGCGACCAAATAAATCGACCTGCCAGGACGCGGATAATCCCAGCTCATAATTGTTGCGATATATTGTGTCGGGTGAGCTGGTTGCAAACCCGGCTCCAGTTCCTGCACCACCCGGTGCTATTGCACCCCCTCCGACAAATCCTCCGGCACCGCTGGGGGTTGCAACGCGCGAGGCAGATGAATCCAGTGAAAGTGAGGGGTAGAGTGCGCCTCTGGCCTGTGAAATTTGTTCCTGCGCTTGCAGGGAGCGCGCAGCGGCAGCTTCTATTTCCAAATTCTGATCCAGCATTTTCTCAATCAGAGTGTTTAAAAGGGGATCTTCGTATCGAGTCCACCATTTCTTGTAAGTATATTCCTGAAGTTTGACCGCTTTCCCATCCGGCGCATTTTGAAATACTGCGGGAAAATTTAACCCAAAAAAGGGCACATCACCTTGCAGGCTGCACCCTGCGAGCAGCATGGAGAACACCATGGAAAGTGAGATTTTTTTGCAGGCGCATATCATAACTTACTTTAAGTAATCCATGGCTTAAAGAAAAGCAATCAATGCGTTTACGATTCCGTGACGGAAGATGGTGTTATCGTATTGAGCCTAAACAGCTTTGCCAGCAAGTAAATAAAGAATCCTGCAAGAATGCCTGGTGCAATCTCATACATATATTCGTTAAGACCTGCGAACCTCCAGAGTATGGTTGTGGCAAGACCACCTGTCATCATCAGGATGGCAACGCTTTCCCGTACTGGCTGGCGAAGCGCAAAGAGAATAAGTAGTGGGGCAAACGCACTTCCCAATGCGGACCAGGCAATAATAACAAGGCTAAAGACGCTTTCGCTGCCAAGCAACGCAATGGCAAGCGCAATGGCGGTAACAAGCAGTGTCGAGATCTTATTTGCCAGATATCCTGAGAAACGGCTGGGTAAAAGGTCTTGTGTGATGCTGGATGTACAGCTGAGAATCTGTGAATCAGCAGTTGAGGTTGTTGCCGCAAAAAGAGCCGCCAGTATCAAACCGACAAATATTTCAGGAAGAAGTTGTCCTGCGAGTGTTGGCAAGGCCAATTCCGCGTCAAATCCATTTGTATCAGGCAATAATAGACGTGCGGCAAGTGCAACGGCAATTGTCATCGCATAAAACAGAATATACCAGCCATAATAATATACACGTGCGCGGCGCATCTGGTCGGCATCATCCATCGCCATAAATCGTACCATGATATGCGGCTGGCCGATAACACCTACACCTGCGAAAAACCAGCCTGCTACAAATAAAAGAGGGCCGAGATAGGCGCCCCCGGGTTGGTCAGTCGGGAACAGGTTCATATAAATGTCAGACACATCGTAAAGCCCGCTACCAAATGCACTCAGCCCGCCGATTTCCATGACAGCGATAATAAGTAACAGCGCCATTGCAAAAATCATAACGAAAGACTGTGCCGCATCTGTCCAGATAGAGGCGCGAATGCCGCCGGCAAAACAATAGGTCAGAACAATAATTGCACCGATAATCGCGCCTATGGAATAGTCCCAATCAAATAGAACATGCAACGCTTTACTTCCGGCATTGAGCTGCGCGGCTGCGTATGTGCCGAGAAATGCCAGCGTGATTAATCCGCCAATAACGCGTACATATTTAAAATCTGTACCCTGCCACTGGGCAAGGGTCCCCGCAAAGCTGAAGGATTTGTTTTTCTCACTTTGTTGACGAAGCCTTTTATGAACAAAAAGAGATGTTAGAAAATCACCGGCAATCCAACCAATCCCCAACCATATGGAATGAAGCCCGAAAGCATAGGTAAAACCAATCTGCCCGACAAACATATAGCCACTGTTATTTGTGGCAATGGCTGAAAGTGCGGCAAGCCAGGGCTTTGTGTTTTGCCCGGCCAGCAAGTAGTCTTTACTGGTTTTTTTAGCGCTGAATATAGACAAGACGCCGATAGCTACGAAAACGAGGAGGAAGAAAATAAAACTGGTTAAAATCATTACTCTTTTAAATGGTTGATTAATTGACTGCTCGAACGGCCTTAACCTTCCTTATATGTACTCCTGCGTCAAGGGAAAACACGGATTTTATTTATTAAGTTATTGATTCTGGCTATTTTTGCTCTGCAAGTTCTGAGTAATCGACGAGAACGCCATAGTGCGGATCTTCTATAGTGTTGATCTCAACCATGTCTTTCGCATTATTGAGTAACAATGCGCAATCGCGGCTCAGGTGAACCAGATGAAGTGTTTTACCCGCTTCTTTATACTTGACGGCCAGAGCATCAATTGCTTCTAACGCCGAATGATCCCAGACACGCGCCCGGCTGAAATCTATAACAATGTCATCCTCGGTATCGTTTTTAGGGTCGATTTCATCGCGGAATTTTGAAATTGATCCGAAGAAAAGGGGGCCGTGCAATTTATAAACTTTATTGCCATCTTCTTTGTTGTGCCACACTGTCACCCAGACCTTATTGGCAGATTTCCAGGCATAGACAAGGGCAGATACGATTACGCCTACGAATACAGCCAGAGCCAGATCGTGGAAAATCGTAACAGTGGTCACAAGGAAAATAACAAATGCATCTTCCTTTGGAATTTTATGCATAATGCGTAATGATGCCCATGCAAAAGTCGATATTACGACCATCATCATCAGCCCTGTCAGGGCTGCCAGCGGGATCATCTCAATCCATGTCGAGGCAAACAGAATAAAACCAAGGAGCGCAACTGCTGCTGTAATACCTGAGAGGCGTCCACGTCCACCGGAGTTAATATTAATCATGGATTGTCCAATCATGGCACAGCCACCCATCGCTCCGAAAAGACCGCATGTCGTGTTGGCAAGCCCTTGCCCGACACATTCCTGAGATGTACGACCGCGCGTATCTGTCATTTCATCAATAAGTGTAAGGGTCAAAAGGCTTTCTATCAGACCGATTGCGGCTAAAGTGACAGAAACAGGAAGGATGATGTAAAGTGTCTCCCATGTCATTGGTACCATGGGAATATGGAATTCCGGCAGGCCCCCGGCAACGCTTGCGAGGTCACCCACCGTTTTCGTATCAAGGTCAAGCCCTATAACAAGAAAAGAAACGCCTAAAATTGAAACGAGTGATGAAGGGATTAACCGTCCAAGCTTTGGAACTTTCGGAAAGGCCCAAATGATAAGCATGGTAAGCAAAGTCAGACCCAGCATGAGGTTCATGTCATTGCCTGTCAGCCAGCCGCCATTAAATAACACATCAATAGCGCTGTGAGATCCTTCAGAGGTGTACGCCTCTTCAACACCTTCAACCGCAGGCGTTTTAAACTGACCAAGCTGTGCAAGGAAAATAACGATGGCCAAACCGTTTACAAAACCCAGCATCACCGGATAGGGGACAAGACGTATGAACTTCCCAAGTTGAAAAACACCGGCACCAATTTGTATCAGACCAGTCAGAAAAACGGCGGCAAATAAATATTCAGCACCATATACTGTAACAAGTCCGACCATCGCAACTGCCATAGCACCCGTTGCCCCCGAAATCATGCCGCTGCGCCCCCCTAAAATGGAGGTGATAAATCCAACAAAGAATGCGGCGTAAAGTCCCACAAGGGGATCAACTTTTGCAACAAAGGCAAAGGCGATAGCCTCTGGCACAAGGGCCAAAGCCACCGTCAAACCCGATAAAATATCGGCGCGCGGGTTATCGGTAAGGTGAAAGCGTCTGACAAGGCGGAGCATAACTCGGTCTCTTTTTTTAAAGGATTAAATTTTGATTTTGTAACTTAAGGATAAATACTAAGCATGGCCTATAGCACAGCACATACTCACAAACAAACCCTTTGTCGTGGGGGACAAAGGGTTTTCCTTGTATTATTTTAAACTATGCAGGGCAAGAATTCGTGAAAGCCGGCATGTTAATTCCTGCATTTTCTGCTGTTTCACACAAGACTGACTCCGAGTGCGTCGAAATTCTGCGACGCCCATCCCTACTTTCGACTGTATGTTCAGGCAGATTATAGACTGTAGATGACTGTCCAAATATAGGGAGTAAGGTTTGGGATTGTCTGCGGGCCGTGCCATCCTCACAAAAAGTATATAAGGAACCATTGCCAAGAATATTTTGTGAAACCGTCTGGCAATTATCTTTCCCGTTGAAGGTCATTTCTATCTGGTTTTCCCGTGCATCGATATCTTTTTGCATGGGGATCAGAATGTTAAGTGCGGCCAGTGCGAAAACACCAAGGCCCAGTTGGGTCATGTCGTTCATGTCTTTTCTCTTTTCATTTTTTTTGAGATTGCTTTTAGGCATGTAGCGGCAAGAGCCATTTATAGCGCCGTTTCTTATGGCAAATAAATAACATAAGACTATGTAAAAAGTAAAGTTCTTTTTTTACCGCGTTTTTCTAGAAAATTAAGCAGGATGTTTTATTTAGAATCTAATATATAAATTTAGAGAGGTTTTGATGATGGGTAAAAAAGTTATAATCACTGGTGGCTCGGGGCTTTTTTGATGAGCTGGGCGGCTGCAAAGCTTGCCGAAGATATTTTAGGGGCTGTACGTTATCTGGCGGATGCTGAATTTATCACAAGTGAAACCTGCCTTTAAGAGTTATTATCATTCAAAATAGCCATTATAGGAATAGACGGGGGTATAACCAAGGGGGGTGGGTGTACTCTAATATTGGTATATATTACTAATGTTTATAAAGGGTAGAATATTATCTAGTCTATTAAGTATAAGTACATAGTATTATAAACAATATATAATTACTTAGTTTAATTTGTAAAAGAATATACAAGCAGTAGCTTTATATGCCGTATATATTTAATTAAATATTAGGAAGTATAATACTTAGTATGTATCATAGATGTATAACCATATTAGCAATACTACTGTGCTTATCTTCTGCAACTTATTCTAAACCTAATGATGTAGTTCCAGTTCAGAAACTGCAGCCTGTTAACTACTCTATAAATTTAAATGAAGTTATCGAGTGGAAAAGAACTGATAAAGGGATTTTAATAACGCTTAATGATTCTGGTAGAATTAGGCTTTCTGCTTTTACTAAAGAACACCAATCTAAAGACCTGCAACTTAAGCTCTATAGCTTAGTACTAGGTAGTCGGTTTAGAGCATTCCCAATAGACAGTAGCAGAATACACTTTCATGTAAGTGACAAACTTAAACGCCAAATGGTTGATATATTGGAAACTGATCCTGCCGAGTTTAGAAATAGGGTTACACAAACGAATTGTGATTTTGGTGAATTCTAAGTAGTGCGTAAGGTTTAGGATACTAGTATATGTCTTAGTCATGTGGCAGTCTCCCGCAGAGGTGAAACCTTCACCTTTGATGGCGGCATGACAAAAAAATGATTTATGAGCACTAAGACTTGGAAAAAATGGTGGTGTATCGTAATACATCAATCCAACTTGTCAAACATCTGTCAAGATATTGTAATAGAATAACAAAAGCGACCCACCAAACTTTCCAGAGATTTGGTAATCACCCAGAATTCGAACCTCTGTATTTATCAACATTTTATGTCTACAGATCGTCCGCTGACACGCCTTGCTCCAGCAGCTCAATCAAGCCTGTGTAAACATAAAGACGTTCCTTCCCAGCGCCCGCGATGTCTTTAACAATCCCAAGCTCTTTCAGGTTATTCAATGCTGCCCGCGCCGTAGGGACGCTTACCTCCAGCGCCGCTGCCATATTGATGGCGTTGGAAATGGCAACTTTTTGAAGACACTCATGTGCTTGCCCCGCCGTAATCCCAGCGCGTTTCAGTGAGGCGATCTTCTCCTGATCGGCCTTGAAGAGGCTGGAAATCGCTTGGCTGGTTGCCACGACCTGATTGGCGGTTTCGGCAACACCATGAAGGAAGTAATCCAGCCAACCCTCCCAATCGCCCGCCGTGCGGACAGCACTCAGACGCGCATAATACTCCTGACGGTTATTCTTGAAAAATAAGCTGAGGTACAGGTTCGGCTGGCGCAGGTCGCCCATCATCATCAAGAAGA
>NZNU01000008.1 GCA_002695035.1 Micavibrio sp.
AAAAAGCCGCGACCGTAACTGCCGCGTCATTCGTCGCCGTGGTCGTGTTTATGTTATCAATAAAGTTAACAAGCGCTTCAAGGCGCGTCAGGGTTAATTTTTACCCATATATTCAACAATAAGCCCGTTTTCAACGGGCTTTTTTAATGTTTTTCTAAAATGATATTGGTGGTCTATATAAATTCTGCTATGACTTTTTAACGAAAATCTCACAAGTCGCACGGAAAGTTTTTAAAACCTTATATGTTTTCAAAATTATTTCATTTTATGTCAGCTGATATGGCTATTGACCTTGGTACGGCCAATACCCTTGTCTATGTGCGTGACCGTGGAATTGTTTTGAATGAACCTTCTGTGGTGGCCATTTCCATTCATGGCGGTAAAAAAACTATACATTCAGTAGGGAATGAGGCAAAGCAGATGTTGGGCCGAACACCCGGAAACATCATTGCCATTCGTCCCTTGAGAGATGGTGTTATTGCCGATTTTGAGGTGACTGAGGCGATGATCAAACATTTTATCAGGAAAGTCCATAACAGACGCTCATTCGTGTCGCCAAAAATGGTTATTTGCGTACCTTCAGGATCAACTGCAGTTGAACAGCGTGCGATTGTGGAATCTGCTGAGAGTGCCGGAGCAAGTGAAGTCTTTTTGATTGAAGAGCCTATGGCGGCGGCTATTGGGGCAGGTTTGCCTGTGACTGAGCCATCAGGGTCAATGGTTGTCGATATTGGTGGAGGAACAACGGAAGTTGCCGTTATCTCTTTAGGAGGTATCGTCTATGCCAAATCCGTCCGTGTCGGGGGGGATAAAATGGATGAAGCGATTATTGCCTATATACGCCGTGTCCATAACCTCCTTATCGGTGAGAGCACAGCTGAAAAAATTAAAAAGGAAATAGGTTCTGCTTGCCCACCTGGTGATGGTGAGGGGCGTTATATGGAGATTAAAGGCCGTGACCTTATGAACGGTGTGCCTAAAGAAATTGTTGTAACAGAGCGCCAGGTTGCTGAAAGTCTTGCTGAGCCTGTAGGGCAGATTATCGAGGCTGTGAAAACAGCGCTGGAGCATACACCTCCCGAACTTGCGGCTGACATTGTAGATAAAGGGATTGTCATGACTGGCGGCGGTGGTTTGCTTGCTAATCTGGATCTTGTTCTGCGTCATGCCACTGGTCTTCCTGTAACTATTGCCGATGACCCGCTTTCATGTGTTGCTCTCGGTACGGGACATGCCTTGGAGGAAATGAAAGCTCTGAAAAACGTCCTTATCGGGGCCTATTAAATTACATTTAACTGTCTTTAAATTAAGAGGCGGGACTTTTTAAATTCGTGAAAAAACGCAGTCGAAAAAAAAGCAAAATCATATCCGCACGGTCAT
Source organism: Micavibrio sp. (assembly GCA_002695035.1). GTDB lineage: Bacteria > Pseudomonadota > Alphaproteobacteria > Micavibrionales > Micavibrionaceae > UBA2137. Next base: position 1,381 of record NZNU01000008.1, read on the forward strand.
CATCCGTTACAAGAGTGGCTGAACAGATATTTGGTAACCCGACTATCTTATATGGTGGCCTCGCCGCTGTGCTCTTACTTTTATCACTAACGCAGATTGTCACCTTTGATGGCACACGCGGCGCAACACAGGATACTGTCTCACCAGTCGTAGCCAAAGTCATGGCACCTATCCATGCCATAGGATCTTACCTGTCCAATACGACGAGCTTTACTGCGATGCAGGCAGAAATCAGGAATTTACGGTCTGAAAATGAGAGGCTGAATGAATGGTATCAGACAGCCCAGTATCTGCGCGCTGAAAACCAGTCTTTAAAAGCCCTCTTAAATGTAAAAATAGAAGGCAATTTGTCTTATCTTACAACACGTATACTGGCAGATCCGGCAAGTCCTTTCATCAAAACTGTATTAATAGATGCAGGTGAAAATGACGGCGTTTCTCAAGGACAGGCAGTTATAGGTGAGGGAGGATTGATAGGGCGCGTTATCTCAGTAAACGGGAAAACAGCGCGCGTGCTGCTTTTGAATGATATTAACTCGCGCATTCCAGTCATGATTGAGGGCACAAACCAGAAAGCCATTTTAACAGGCCATAACGATGATGTATTACGATTGGAATACATTCCCGAGACGATCACTATAAATAATGATATGCGCATCATAACTTCAGGGGATGGCGGGCTTTTTCCTGCCGGTTTACCGGTAGGGAAGGTTGGACAGGTCAAAAATAACATGGTGACTGTGATGCCTTTTGCCAGAGGTGAAACTGCAAATTATGTAAGGTTATTGCAAAAGCCAGAGAATGAGCGCCCTGGCTCAGAATATATCGTGACACCACAAAATCAGGATGAATAAAATGACACAGATGAGAGTGAAAGAAGAAACGATGAAAGATGTGAAAGAGCCAGAGGTAAATGCAGAGCTTGCAAAAAGCTTCGGCTTAAACACGGAAGAATACGGAAATATTCTGGATATTCTGGGCCGTGACCCAAGTTATACAGAGCTTGGAATATTTTCAGTCATGTGGTCAGAACACTGTTCCTATAAATCTTCGCGGCTTCATCTGAAAAAACTCCCGACCGAGGCGCCACACGTTATTCAGGGCCCGGGGGAGAATGCGGGTGTGATTGATATTGGTGATAATCAGGCTGCCGTCTTTAAAATGGAGTCTCACAACCATCCGTCTTATATTGAACCGTTTCAGGGGGCGGCAACAGGTGTAGGTGGAATTATGCGCGATGTTTTTACAATGGGCGCGCGCCCCGTTGCCAACATTAACGCCCTTCGTTTTGGCTCTCCCGAGCATCCAAAAACACGCTCTCTTATAAATGGTGTTGTGGCTGGTATTTCCCACTATGGAAACTGTATGGGGGTGCCTACGGTTGGTGGCGAGACAGAATTCCATGAAAGCTATAACGGAAACATTCTTGTAAATGCGATGACGGTCGGCGTTGCAGATCAGGATAAAATTTATTATGCGCGCGGTGCGAAGCCAAACATGCCTATTGTCTATATAGGGTCAAAAACTGGTCGCGACGGAATTCATGGTGCAACCATGGCCTCTGCTGAGTTTGACGATAACTCGGCAGAAAACAGGCCGACCGTACAGGTGGGTGATCCCTTTGCAGAAAAACTTCTTCTGGAGGCTTGTTTGGAGCTTATGGATATGGATGTCATAGTTTCCATTCAGGATATGGGGGCGGCTGGCCTAACCTCCTCATCTGTTGAAATAGCTGATAAAGGTGAAATAGGTGTGCATCTTAATTTGGATGATGTTCCACAACGTGAATTAAACATGTTGCCTTATGAAATCATGTTGTCTGAATCTCAGGAGCGGATGCTGATGATTTTGAAGCCGGGATCGGAAGAACAGGCACGTGCCGTGTTTGATAAATGGGATCTGGATTTTGCGGTTATCGGTGAAACTACGCAAGAGCGACAGCTCAAATTATCAATGTATGGCCGTGACTGGTGTGATATTCCTGTCCCACCGCTTGTGGATAAGGCTCCGGTCTATGACCGCCCCCATACGCAAAGTCCAAAGCCAAAATCAATGCCGTCCGATTTACCATGGAAAAATCGTTCTATGGATAAACTTTTGGAAGATCTTATAACATTGGTAGGAAAACCCAATTTTGCATCAAAGCGCTGGATCTGGGAGCAATATGATTCACTAGTAATGGGGCGAACGGTATTTAGCCCGGGAATTACCAATACTCAAAGTTTAAAAGCAGCTGATGCGGCCCTTGTTATTGTAGAGGGTACTCAAAAAGCGCTGGCTATAACATCCGACTGCACACCACGCTATTGTTTTGCAAACCCGCATGAGGGCGGCAAGCAGGCTGTTGCAGAATCTTACCGTAATATTAGTGCGACAGGGGCAACCCCGTTGGCTGTTACAAATAATCTGAATTTTGGAAATCCGGAACGCCCTGAAATTATGGCGCAATTTGTAGGATGTATTGAGGGGATCGCAGAGGCTTGTGGAAGTCTGTCTTATCCGGTCATTTCAGGGAATGTATCACTTTACAATGAAACAAACGGGCAGGGTATATTCCCGACCCCAGTCATAGGCGGGGTTGGTTTGATACAGGATTATGCCGCTGCCTGTGGTCTTGCTTTCCGCGCAACAGATGAGATTGTGTATATGGTTGGCGCCGAAGGTACTCATCTTGGACAAAGCCTTTACGCAAAAGATGTTTTTGATGTAGAGGCGGGTGAGGCACCATCTGTGGATCTGAGCGAAGAGCTGAAAAATGGTGAATTTATACGAGACTGTATTCAAAGCAATACTCTCTCCGCTTGCCACGATATCAGTGGTGGCGGTCTTATGACAGCTTTGGCGGAAATGGCTATGGCTTCGAAAAACATAGGTGTGAAAATAGAGGCTGAAAATATTTCACCTGAATTTTGGTTTGGGGAAGACCAGTCCCGATATGTGGTGTCCGTTGCGCAGGCCAATCGCGACAGCTTTGAAAAAGCAGCGATGGATGAAAATATCTCTATACAAAAACTAGGCAAAACGGTTGCTGATATGTTAGTATTCGATACTCATAATATAAAGGTTGCGGATTTGATATCTTCTCACGAGGATTGGTTGCCTGCCTTTATGGATAAAAAGACTGGATAGTAAATATGGCAATGGATGCACAGGAAATAGAACAGATGATAAAACAGGCTTTGCCTGATGCGTCTGTAGATATTCAAGACTTACGCGGTGACGGTGATCACTATGCCGCAACCGTTAAATCAGCAGCTTTTGAGGGGAAAAGCCGCGTACAGCAACACCAGATGGTCTATGCTGCCCTTCAGGGCAATATGGGTGGGCAATTGCACGCTCTTGCTTTGCAAACCGGACTTCCCGATTAATTAAAGTGACAAAGGAAAAGAAAATGGAAAATATAGTCTATACCCGCATAAAAGAAGATATTAACAATAATGACGTAGTCCTTTACATGAAAGGCACTGCCGCATTCCCGATGTGTGGCTTTTCTGCTGCTGCTGTTCAGGTTTTGTCACAACTGGGCGTTACATTCAAAGATGTAAATGTTCTTGAAGATAATGATATCCGCCAGGGTATAAAGGACTTCGCAAACTGGCCAACTATTCCCCAACTTTACGTTAAGGGTGAGTTTGTTGGTGGTTGTGACATTATCCGTGAAATGTACGAAACAGGCGAACTTCACGATTTGCTTCGTGAAAAGCAGGTTTCATTTGAAGAAGCGGCCTAATTCTATCTTAGACCCGGGCGTGACCTTAGTTTTCTTCCGGGTTTATTTCCAGTTTTGAAATTCCCCAGACAATAGCTAGAAGTGTAATATAGCCGATTACAGCTAATGCATAATATCCAAAGCCAATAACAAGGCCAAAGATACCGGCGGCCCATATGCTGGATCCAGTGGTCGTGCCTATAACTTTATGGTCATCGACTTTCAGGATTGCACCTGCGCCCAAGAAACCGATACCAGTGATTGTACCTGCAATAATCTTACCGAGATCAAGGTTTAAAAACTCATCCGTATTTCCATTTCCGTACTGAGCGAAAAGCTCGAGTGCCATAATGGCCAGAAGGCAAGTCGTGACCGATACAATAGTGTAGCTGCGGCACCCCATGGGCTTACCTTTGCTTTGCCTCTCATATCCCATAAGGAAGGCAAGAAAGCCGGCGAGGAGGACACGTAATAAAACCTCCCATAAGGGAATTTCCGAAAACGAATTTAAAAGTGTCATGTCCATAAGCTTATTAGATACTTCCTTCTTTCAACAAATCAACTTACTGCATCCTCGGTAACTTGCAATCGCTGTGCAGAGATGCCGACATAATAAGGCCGAACCCGATCAGAACAGACAGCATGGCAGTTCCCCCGTAAGACACGAGTGGCAAGGGCACACCCACCACCGGGATAAGCCCCATCACCATGGCAATATTGATAAAAACATACAGGGAATAGTTGATAATCAGGCCGAGCGCCAGCAATTGACCAAAGGCATGCCGACACCGGAAGGAAATCCAGATACCATAAAGGATAATGGCGACATTGATTGCCAGCAGGATAAGCCCGCCCAAAAAGCCCCATTCCTCAACCCATAATGTAAAAATAAAATCGGTTTCTTTTTCAGGCAGGAAACTCAAATGACTTTGTGATCCTTTAAGAAAGCCCTTGCCTTCAAGGCCACCGGAGCCGATGGCGATTTTTGACTGGGAAATATGGTACCCGGAACCGAACGGGTCGCTTTCAGGGTTTAAAAATGTCATCACCCTTTTCTTTTGGTAATCATGCAAAAACATCCATAAAACCGGAATAGAGGCCGCAACGGCAGCGCCGCCGGTAATAAACATCCAGTAAGGCGCGCCAGCTATAAAAAACATGGCAATCCCTGCGACTACAATCATGACTGAAGTCCCAAGATCCGGTTGTATGAGAACAAGAGCTACCGGCAGGGCAATCATTATCAAGGGAGGTATCAGAAAACTTATGCGTGCCATATCCTCGCGAGAGGCTGCATGGAAATATTTTGCCAAAGCCATAATTACGGCAATTTTCATTAGCTCCGAGGGCTGTATTTGTATGAAGCCCAGATTAATCCATCTCTGCGCACCCATACCGATATGTCCTGTAATTTCAACAACAATCAGCAAAAACAAGCCAATGCCATAGATCGGATAGGTCAGGCGATACCATAAACGAATATTAATAAGCGAAATAATTATCGCACCACTCAACAAAATAAAGAAGCGTACCAAATGCTTGCCCGCCCAGGGTGTTATGGATCCGCCCCCCGCAGAGTATAGGGATAATGCACCAATTCCTGCCAAAGCGAATAAAAGTACGATAAGGGGCCAGTTTAAGCGCGCGAGCTTACTGAGAATGGTGTTGTCTTCATTGAACGGAGCGTGAGTGTCTGTGAGCATTTTACTTTTATCCTTTTCTCACACTATCAGAGGTGTTTCTGGCCGTTGATAGCCCTCCATTGGGTTTTAAGGGGGTGCTTGCCGGATCGCGTTTTTGTATTTCAAGAAGTAAGTCACGGGCTATCGGGGCTGCTGCGGAGGAACCGCCAATACCATGTTCTACCACAACTGAGCAGACATAGCGTGGATTTTCGACAGGGCCGTATCCTACGAAGAGGGCGTGATGTCGCAGATTCCACGGCAAGTCTTCCTGACGGCGAACGCCGCGGGCGCGCTCTTCTGTTGTAATTCTTTTGACCTGTGCTGTTCCGGTTTTACCGCTCATGGAATAACTGGGATCGGCAATTCGGCTGCCTCTTGCTGTTCCGGTGGGACCCATCACGACGGCATCCATACCACGTTTTATGAGGTCAAGATGATCGTGATTTATATTCATTTCAGGCCATTCAGTAGTGAACATAGGCTTTTCATCTTCATATCCGACCAGCCATGGATTGACCTGTTTGCCACCGTTTATAAGCCGCGCTGTCATTGTTGCAAGCTGTAGAGGGGTCGTTAAGACATAGCCTTGACCGATACTGGCGACAATGGTTTCACCGGGTTGCCATTTTTCACCATAACGTCTTTGTTTCCAGTCCTTATCGGGAATAAAGCCAGGCTTTTCTTCTGGTAAAATGCCGCCAAATTCCTGCCCAAGTCCCATCCGCAGGGATACATCCTTTAACGTGTCGATATCCATTTCATGGGCGACTTTATAGAAAAAGGTATCACAGGATTGGGCGAGGGCTTCCGTTAGGTTTACACGGCCATGACCACCACGTTTCCAGCAGTGAAAGCGGTGATTTCCCAAATCGTAATGTCCTGGGCAGTGGTGGGTGGTGCCCGGTTTTATAAGTCCTGCTTCAAGCCCGGCTAATGCTGTGACCATTTTATAGGTCGAGCCTGGGGGGTACTGTCCAGTTACAGCCTTATTGGTTAAAGGAAAGGCGGGGTCATATAACAATTCGTTCCAGGCCTGTACCCCTATGCCATCAACAAAAAGGTTGGGGTCAAACCCGGGATAAGAGGCAAGGGCGTAAATCGCACCTGTGTGAGCATCCATGACGACGGCAGATGCACTTTGATGAGAGGCCAGCCTGTCTTGTACAAAGCGCTGGTATTCAGCATCTACAGACAAGGTGAGCCTTTCGCCGGTCACAGCATTTTCACGCTGTAAATCACGAATTTCGCGTCCTACAGCATTAACCTCGACATCACGTTGTCCGGGTTCCCCCTTTAAGAGATCATTATATTTTTTTTCCAATGCGGTCTTTCCGATTTTATAGCCGGGTAAAAGCTCGACCGGTGCACCACTTAATTCTTTTTCACTTACTCTGCCAACATAGCCAACCAGATGCGAAGTGGTGTCCTTTAAAGGGTAGTTTCTGATGTTGCCAACCTCTACCATAATGCCGGGAAGGTTCGGACGGTGGACTTCCAGCCTGGCAACGTCTTCCCATGATAAATTATTAACGATTTCAACGGGGGTGAAACGTGAACTGCGCTTAACTGTTTTAAGGACTTTATCAATATCCTCATCGCTCAAGGCAATATGGTCTTTTAAGCGCAACAGTACGGATTTTATGTCAGTAGTTTTCTCGGGCACTATAACTGCACGGAAGTCACGAGTATTAAGGGCAAGCGGGACGCCATAGCGGTCTACAATCTGACCGCGCTCAGGAGCAAGCATCAGTATATTGATACGGTTTTCTTCAGAAAGCGTTGAGTATTTTTCGCCTTCTTTAATTTGAAGATAGGCAAGCCGTGCCCCCAAAACGGAGATTGCAAGCCCCTGACCTGTAGCTATCAGGAAAGCACGTTTTGTGAAGCTTTTCAGCTTTTGATTTTCGGTGCCGGATTGGGCACGATCCTCGCTGCGTCCCATTCTGCGCTTACGCCGTTTTAAAAGTGACTTGAATACCATAATTTACAAACTATCCTGCTCGACCTGATATTTTAATATCATGTGAAATAAAAGAACAACTAATGGAAAGATGAATAGGCCGTATAAAGTGTTTTCCAATATAAAAAGTCCTCTCAGCCATGTAAATAAATACAGGCTATAGCCTATCCATAGAAGTATTTGCCCGGTTAATACAATAAAACCATAAGCAAGCCAGCTAACAAAAAAAGTCTGCCCTGAGAGATAGCGTCTCTGCCAATGTGCTATAAGCAATATAAGATAGTAATAAAGCGCGTGCAGACCGGCGGGTGCATCACTCATAAAATCAGTAACCAACCCCAATGCAAAGACGACCAGAAAAGGCAAAAGTCCGGGATTTGAAAGCCCTATGTAGAAAATGGCTGCCGGTATAAGTGAAAGTTTTACTTCGGAGGAAAGGGCATACGGCAGGAAGGCTGCTTCAAAGCAAAACAGCACGAAAATCACGAGATACGCTATTCCATTGCGAATCCAATTGCTGGGGAACCGTTTTATGTCGTCCATACCGAAAGGGTTAAAAAAACTTTAGTGAGCCTGTAAAATACGTATGACTTCAGTATAATTGGAATAGACTTTGAAAGCGATATTAATTTGCAGGAAAAAGTTTTAAAAAGCGGATAAAGCGATTGGTGTGACCTTCACGTTTATCAATTACTTTCACGGCGCGTTCAGTATAATGATTGCTGTTTTCGTCAAATTTTTGCAAACGCACTTCTATACGCGCAAAATCTTCACATTTTTGAAGTTGGTGACTGATCCAGAGTGCTTCTTCACGAGAACTGCACTCCCCATGGTTTCTCCAGCTTGGCCCCTTTTTGTCTGAGATGGGATGGCTAAAAGAATAGACCGTATATATGGCCTTTTTATTGCCGGTAAGTCCAAGCAGATTTTCCATTTAACCTCCGATTGAATGACAGTGAGGAAACACTGTTTTGTAGGACGCTACCCAATGTGGATAACTTGAATCACATTCACAGCTTAGAAATAAAAAGTTAAAAAAATCTTAAAAGGTATGATTCTTAAAACCTTGCATAAAATCCCTCGACCCCTTATCATGTAAAGAGTTATACAAATCTAACGGGTGGCTTCCTGCCCGGTCATACCACATCAATTATATTAATTTCGAAACGGTTCTATTCTTATGTCGCGCCAAGCT
>NZNU01000009.1 GCA_002695035.1 Micavibrio sp.
ATTTGTCCCATAGCTTTTATAAGCCTCTGCGTCACGGTAAAGCTGGATAGAGAAATGACCAGCCGGGGTAACCGGACGGCTCCAACTTGGTTCGTCTGTTGGTCCTAGATCATCTCCCTTTTGCTTTCCTAGCAGTACGGGCGCACTGGCAATCTGTTGACCATCATTAAAAATATGTATTCTTGCTCTGTTTTTATCGACCACTATGAAGTCCGAATAACCACGGCTCCTGATTTCCCGGAGAGCTGTTTCTGCTTGTGAGGAAAACTCACCATCGGAGGCCGTGATTGAACTGGGTTCAGGTATCTGCGCTTGAGCAGTTACTGGTTGGAAAGCCAACCCAAGCGAGAGAAGTGTTAGTTTTGATAATCTTTTAAATTTCATGTGTTTTATCTCAAGTTCTAAGCCTGCAAATAATACATAAACTCTAACATTATGTCAAACCAATAATTTACGCAAACGGCCTGCGTAAAAAAAGCCGGGACTTTCGTCTCCGGCTTTTTATAAATCTGTATAAATTACTGTGTTGGAGCAGGAGCTTGTCTGCCTGGCTGGCTTTGTTCGCTGCCTACAAATGTAACGTTTACATTTGTTGAAGGGTTGGCCTGCGCTGCAGGTTTTCTTGCGCTTGCAGCACCGTTAAGTGAGTCTAAAACTGAAACCATGTTTCCTAGGTTAGGATCATTAAGCTGCTCTCCGTACTGACGGACTGTAGCAAGTGTGCGTGCTCCCTGATCAGGTGCGCTGATCATAACCTGAGCATCTACATTACCTTCTGTAACAGTTTTTGTACATCCATCGTCGGGTGACATTGTAGAGATACCACCGCCAACTACTGGAATAGTTGCGCTGAAACCCTCGGAACAGAAGCCTGCACCGATAATTGTACCTGCAGCACCTGCCGGAATTCTAGCTGCTTCATAATTGTCTCCACCAACTGTTACGCTGGAGTTGTCATTAACAGTTGTTTGGTTGCCTGTTGAAGAAGCATTACCGCTGTTAGCACCGTTTACTGTAGCTGAGCCACCTTGTGCAGAACCACCTTGTCCGCCAAAAGAGCCGCCGGAGATGCCTGTTGATGTTGAGGATCCGCCTTGTGAATATGAGCTACCGCCATTTGCATAAGCATTGGACGCCGCGGTTGATGTTGAAGAAGAATTAGCAGTTGCTGTATTTTGGTTCGTGTTTTGATTTGTATTTTGGTTCGTATTGGTTATCGGACCAACAGAAACTGTGTTATCGCCTGGAGTAGAAGGCGGGTTAATTGGCTCGAGTACGCAGCCACCTGAACTACAAGGAGTTTGTTGTGCATTTGCGGCTTGTGGGACAAGCATAGCTGCTGAGGCAGCAAGTGCAGATCCGGCCAGTGCTGATAGTTTCTTTACATTTTTCATTTGGAACACCCTTTCCATAAAAATTAATTCCGTTTGTGGAAACAGGTTATACATCGAACGCCGAAGTTATGTCAAGAGAAATTAACATAAAATTAATTTATTTTTTATTTGCATAATTACCATAATATATGTATATATGTGTCCAGGTTTAAATAAATATATGTAAACCATATATAAAAGAAGGTGTGTAATTATGAACAATACTAATGAGTTAGACTTGGATGGCTTCGAAGCTGAAGAACAAGCGTCAAAGAAAGGTTTCGGTCAGAAACTGTCTTCTATATTTGGCAGAGCTGCAAAAAATATAAAAGAGTTTTCAAGAAATCGTGCATCTGAGGTAAAAGATCTGGGTCGTAACTGGCTGGGTACAGCAAAACTCGCCAAAAATTACCGTTCAATGTCTGATGAGCAAAAAGCTGAATTTAAACAGAAATTAAAAGACTCCATGCCCAACACAATACTTTCAGTAGGTGTTGGTGTTGGTACAAAGCTTGCTGTCGGAAGTGTGGCGATAGGCTCTGGTGCTGCCGGTCTTGCGGCCGGTGCTGCTGTTGCAGCAGGTGCTGCGACAATGACAGTTTCTGCTGCTAAAACTGCACGTGAAATCTGGGTAGCGCGCGAGGAAAATGAGAAATTCCGTGAAGCTGCAAAGCGTATCGGCGTCAGAAGCACATTTACAAATAATGTGAAGAAGACTTGGGCCGGTGCTGGCTTGGGCGGTATTTTCGGTTTCGGCCTGGCCGCGGGGATTGGCGAAGCGCTTGATTCAGTGTCAGATGTATCCGAAGCTGCTAATGTGGATATGCCAACTGAAACGGTTGAGGTCGCGAATGATGCTCCGGCTCCTGTTGAAAATGTCGAGCCCGCAGATGTAGATGTTTCTGCTGAAACTGTCGAGCCTGAAGCAGGTGAAGTTGAAGAGCCTGTGGTAGAGGATGCATCGGCTGAAGCTCCTACGATGAGCGCGGCTGAAGCCCAAGCCTTGAAAGATGAGGCTCTTGAGCTTTACCGCACTGGCGGAACACAAGAAGATGTTGTCCGCGCAATTGAGATGTATGAACAGGCCGCAGAGGCTGGTAATGCACAGGCCGCATCCGATTTGGCATATCTTAAGGCCAACGGTGTTTATGAAACAGCGATGAATAATCCGGTCTCGCCGAGTTCTATGGAAGGGTTCGAGGCTCCAGCCTCTGAAGTCGCTGAGTACGATTATCAGCCTGATACTGAAGCTGAAGATATGCCTGCTAGCTCCGTTTCACCGCATGGTGAATATTATCAGGATCTTAAAGAAGACGATCTTTATAATGCTCAAGCTGTTGAAGGCACTGAGACTGTTGCCCCTGAAGATGATTTTGCTACTGAATATGCTCCTGAGGGTGCAGATGCATACGCACCAGAAGCTGGATACGAGGCAGCTGTTACAACGGACAAAACAGACGTAATAACAACTTGCCGTAGTGTCGGTGAATCAGAAATCAACGGCGAATTACGCTCTAATTTCATGTGTACCGACCCTCTTGCGGAAAATCTTGAAAGAGGCGATGCGATTGATTTTGTAAATGATAATGGCGACATTGATCGCTATATTTATACAGATGAAGAGCCTGTGAACACATGGAGCTTTTTCGCAAGAGTGAAAAACACTTTCGGCCTATAAAGAATTAACACACCCAAAAATAAAGCCCTCGAAATTTTCGGGGGCTTTTGTTTTGATGTGCTGTTTAAATTATCTGAGAAAGGGAAGTTGCCATCTTCTTTTGTCTTGTGCGTTTTCCCAGATTGAAGGGGCTTCCCTGAGTGGTACAAGTCTGTTCCCATCTCGTTCTTTGAATTCCTTTTTCAGGTCCAGAGAGTAATCAATCATTTTGTCGGTAAATCCATCCTGATTGCTTCCTGATATATAAAGCCCCGCATTTCTTATTTCAGCATTATTGCTAAAGCGAATTGTCCAGTCACCTTTAGTATCTTCTCCAAGGAAGCCGGTGCTTCTGAAAACAATTCCTTTGATATCCCCGCGATCATTATGGGAGTCTTTATGTAGTTCAAGTGTATATTCGGTTCCGGAAGGCGACACGAGGGTGGCACCGCGCATTAAAAAATAATCGAATGCATCGTCGACTTTTACTTGTGCTCGGCCAATAACTGTACCGGTTACAAAATCCTGCTGAATGTCTACTATTGCTTCAGATCCGTTAATAATTCCAGCATCCGCGGATTCCTGGATTTGAGTGTCTTCCAGGCATTTGCCGGTACGTTCACCGTAATTATAGCCCAGAAGCCTGCGTGTCATGCCTTCATCGGCAAGGCCATAGCCGCGCTGTCTGTCGTTAAAATACTGCCCTCGTGCATTTTTTACGCTGGGTTTGAAGGCAACTGCTCCGGAAAGTGTTGCGGCCCAGATAGAATAAGATGATCTGGGGCAAGCTCTTTGCTCATCGCTATATTCCAAAACCACGGAACTCATAACACCCCCAAAATAAGGCGCCGCAAATGACGTGCCGTTCAGTCCACCTACCAATTCGCCTGCATCGGGACTAACCAAGGAGCCATCATACGGGCTTAAACCATATTTCTCGATTAATCCTCGTGCGCGACCTTCTCCTGGATAATAATCATATTCAAATCCGCGCGCGAAGGCGTTAAAGAAAACAATGTCTGCACCGGGGGAGCTATATCCCGGAACGCCTACAGTATGAAAAGCACCTACCTTGATCTGAGTGTCGCTGTAAAAGACCGGATCCGAGCCTCTTCCAAAAGAATTAACACGGTCATATCCATCATTTCCGGCGGCTTTAAATATGATTGTAGGTGAATGTTCTGCCCAGAATTGGAATGCCTCACTGGCTGAAAAATCAGGCGCTATGCCCACCGAAGAGGAAATAGTAACAACCGGCGTTGCCATGAAAACTTTGTTCATAGGCGTTGGTTTATCAGCGTTGAAATCGATATTGTAGTAACGACCGTTAACAAAGCCGGCGCTATTTTTGTTTGCCCCGCTCCATGAATAATAGGCATCAGATAAAATTTGGGCAGAAGCAAGTGCGTGCAAGCTGTAATATTCGTTGTCACCAAGCATGCCTTGCCCGTCCATGCCCATCTTTATATCTTCTATATGTACAACAAGATTATTAGGCTGAACTTCCTCAGCCGTAGTGTATTCGGGGCTTGAAACGTCTTTATTCAATTCACGATCAGGTATGTGGTTTTCCGGAGCGCAACCCGTCAAGGCCAGACTTGTAAAGACTGACATTAAAGGTGCGGATTTCAATACGGATTTAAGCATAGACCTTCCTGTTACTATTGTCATAATAAAGAAATATGCCCCGAAATTCAAGGGAAAAACAGGGAAATTATTTTTAACTCACTTCCCTGTTTGACTCAAATATTTTGCATAGCTTAAAAAGCTTTTTGCCAGCCGACGGTAACAGCGTAATCCCGCTCCATCTGTGGCCCGTTCAGGTCTTGATAGACAGGGGCCGTAACTTCAAAGGCGAGCCTGTGGCCTTGCAGCGGCCCCGCCTGAAACAGATAATTAGCACCAGCAGATAGAGAAAGGCGTTCGCCTCCGTAATTATCGGGATTTGCTGTCTGGACAGGTGCCGTGATATCGGAATCCATTCCATCAATGTGCCCTTCCGTTTCGGCTGTTGCGCGAAGAGAGGTGCTGAAAGACGGCGTCCATAAATAACTTCCCCATGCTGTGATCTGATGCTTGTCACCCAGAGTATAGTCTTGACTGTTCTCACCAGTGCGGATCGTGGCTTTGTATTGTGCCCCCCAGCCCCAGTTATCTTGATTCCCGTAGTAAGTTAAGCCTGGCAAGAGGTCATATGTTCCTGATCCCAGTTGCATAGCGTAGGGGAGCCGCAATCTGGGAGTAGTACCCATAGGTGTTAAAACGTCATCTTCTTCCTTAATAGAGCCAGTCGGAAGAGATAATCCTGCATTCAAGTGCAGATGGTGTATGTTGTCATCATACAAGCCTATAAGGCCTGATAGACTTGTATCACCAATACCTTGCACCTTTGTTGTAAATTGGCCAAGCTCTGTGGTGCCGGCCATTCCGGCATAGGTCAAATGCTCCATCTCTCGGTCAATATATTGCCCCATGACCATCAATGTCAGCCAGTCACTTGGTGCGTACATACCTCCCAACATATGCATATCTATATCCATTTCGAGCGGCACAACACGCAAAGTCGGTGGCGGCGCAAAAGGATTGGGAGTTGTAGTTACGATTTCGTCAGGTGACAATGAATCTGTGCCGTCACGGTTGCCTTCCATATGCATCCGCATGAAACGATAAGAGACCATCCATTCACCGGCCTTGTGGCGGTGGTCGCCCATGACCCCGATTGGGGCATGGTCATCGGCGTTCGAGGTTTTCGCGCTTTGCTCAACATTGCCAAAATGCGCTTCATGAGCTTTGGCTTGTTGCGCTGTTGTGAATGCGCCAGTAATTATACAGGCGGCGCACAGGCCTGTTTTTATCAAAGTTTTCATTGATGTGTCCTTTTAAAGATTAAATTTTAAATATGTTTAAGTCTTAAAAGGGAGGGGTGGTGCGCGGCTTTCAGGCAGACTGCGGACAGTTTTTGTGAACGCGCTTTCCTGCTCTTTTACCCGGACGGGCAGAACCGCGTGACCTGATAGGTTAAACACGGGGGCCGTGGAAATAAGTGCGGTAGAAAAACTTGAGCAGAACAGACAGCTATCATCTTTGACCTGTTCGTCATGCTTTGAATTATTGTTTTGGCTAATATCGGAGAGGGCGATTTTTTGCAGGCCGGATCCTGTGCAGATTTCCAGATAGCTAGTAGACTCCCCGCCCCATAGCTTGACGCAGGCAGGTGACAATATGCCTGCCAGAAATGTCAGTATAAAAAGAGCGGATAAAATGCGGCGCATAAGTTTTCCGTGCCAAAAAATCTAATTAACCCGTTTTGCGAGTTTTTGATTTATTGCGCATTTCCTTGGCGGCGGCAATCATATTTTCCAATGCCGGTTTAACCTCATCCCATCCACGCGTTTTTAAACCGCAATCGGGGTTCACCCAAAGAAGGGAGGGGTCAATGACCTTGGCAGCCTTTTCCAATAAGGTGACCATTTCGTCTTTGGTTGGAATACGGGGCGAATGAATATCATAAACACCGGGTCCTATTTCATTGGGGTAATTATAATGCACAAACGCATCCAGTAATTCCATTTGTGAGCGTGAGGTTTCGATAGAAATGACATCGGCATCCAGTGCGGCTATGGCCTCGATAATGTCATTAAATTCTGAATAACACATATGGGTATGGATTTGTGTTTCATCCTGTACCGAGCAGGTGGCAAGCTTAAAGCTGTCCACGGCCCAGTCCAGATAAGCTTTCCAATCATTGCGACGAAGGGGGAGGCCCTCGCGTATTGCGGGCTCGTCCACCTGTATGGCCTGAATGCCTGACGCTTCAAGATCTGAAACCTCATCGCGGATGGCCAATGCAATTTGACGGCAGGATGTTTCCAGCGTCACATCATCGCGCTTAAACGACCAGAAAAGAATGGTGATAGGACCGGTCAGCATGCCCTTCATCGGGCGATCTGTCAGGCTTTGAGCAAATTTACTCCATGTCACGGTCATAGGTGCAGGGCGTGATACATCACCATAAATAATTGGAGGCTTCACACAGCGCGAACCATAGGACTGAACCCATCCGAGTTTGGAGAAAATATAGCCGTCCAACTGCTCCCCAAAATATTCAACCATATCATTTCGCTCGGCCTCTCCATGAACAAGCATATCCATGTCGATTTCTTCCTGATAACGAACGACTTGCTCAATTTCTGCCTTCATGGCGCGTTCGTAATCTTCCGTACCAATGTCGCCTTTTTTAAAGGCTGCCCGTGTTTTGCGAATATCTTGGGTTTGCGGAAATGATCCTATCGTGGTCGTCGGGTAAGCAGGAAGGCCAAGAGCATCTTCTTGCGCTTTTTGTCTTTGGGCAAAACCGCTTTTGCGTCTGGACATTCCTGGCGTAACTTTTGAAAGCCTTTCTTTAACCGCTCCGTTATGTATTCGTGGAGATGTACGTCTTTCTTCTGCAATTTTGTCGCTTTCAGAAAGGGCATCTGAGATCCCTTCGCCGCCATCCTGTGCGCCCTTGGCTAATATTGCAATTTCCCGCAGTTTTTGTTTGCCAAAAGCCATCCAGCTTTTTATCTGTTCATCCATTTTTTTCTCAAGTTCCAGGTCAATCGGAACATGCAGCATGGATGAACTGGAAGAAACCATAACTCTTTTATGGCCCAATTTATTAATGGCCATATCAACCATGGAAAGGCTGTCTCGTAGATTGTTTTTCCAGATATAGCGGCCGTCAACCAATCCGAGAGATAAATATTTATCATCTGGAATTTTACTCAGTACCGTATCGAGTTCGCCTGCTGCGCGTCTTATATCAAGGTGTACGCCTTCAACTGGCAGATTGAGTGCCAAGTCCATATTATCGCGTAAGCCCTCAAAATATGTCGTGAGCATAATCTTGCCATCAAAAATTTTGGCGATTTCTGTATAGGCCTGGGTATAGGCTTTTTTCTGTGTGTCTGATAAATCGAGTGTCAGATAAGGCTCATCCAACTGCACCCAATCCACATTCATGTCAGATAACTTTTGGAAAATCTTTTTATAAACAGGAAGAATTTTGTCCAAAAGCTCCATTGTGTCGCCGTTATCATCACGTTTACCAAGTGATAGATAGGTCACAGGGCCGATAATAACGGGGCGCGTGGTTATGCCGGCGCGCTTGGCTTCCGTATATTCATCAAAAATCTTGTTTGAAGACAGTTTGAATTCCTGATCTGACTTAAATTCCGGCACAATATAGTGATAATTTGTATCGAACCATTTTGTCATTTCACAGGCGATAACATCACGACCATCGGTCTGGCTGCCCCGCGCCATCGCGAAATAAAGATCAAGCCCTATCTCATGCCCGTCCCAGTTATATCTGTCGGGTACACATCCTAAAGTAGCCGTCATGTCCAGAACCTGATCGTAAAGTGAAAAATCGTTGGACGGGATATGGTCGATTCCAGCCTTTTTTTGCATGTCCCAATGCCTGAGGCGCATCTCTTTTGCAACCTCCAGCAGCTCTTCGCGTGTTGTTTTGCCTTTCCAGTAACTTTCCAATGCTTTTTTCAGTTCGCGATGCGCGCCGATGCGGGGAAAACCAAGATTTGCTGATGTGACCATGAGAGACCTTTTTTATTTTTTGAAATATATTGGATGTTTATGCAGTTTTGGTATTAAACCGCAGGGCTTAGGCTTTGACAAGCCATATCCACTATGTCGGATTTATTTAAAGTATAGAAATGAATGTGAGGACACCCTTGTTTAGCAAGGTCTTCGACTTGCGCGCAGAGTAAATCTCTCGCCAGATTTTTTGCGCCTTCGGTGTCGTTTTCAACCTCTTCAAATTTTGCCCGTATCTCACCGGGTACAGTGGCGCGGCATTTCTTTGCAAAGGACAGCATTGATTTAAAGTCATGTATAGGAAGCAAGCCCGGCACTATCGGGGTTTTTATATGCGCTTTTTCGCATTCATCCAGAAAGTTGTAATAGACAGAATTATCAAAGAAAAATTGAGTGATCGCGCGGTCTGCGCCAGCTACGCATTTTAAGCGCAAAGCCTTAACATCTGCCGCCAGGCTGGGGGCATCTGGGTGTTTCTCGGGGTACGCCCCGACTGAAATGTCAAAGTCATGCCAGCTTTTAAGGGCGGCGACAAATTCACTGGTATATTGGAAATAATTTCCCTCCAGATCCAGTGGCCAACTCAGGTCATCAGGTAGATCTCCGCGTAGTGCGACCAAACGCTTAATACCACTGTTCCAAAGCTCATCAGCAAAGTCCTTAAGTTGCGGGATCTCTGTATTTATAAACGTGACATGTGCCGCCATCGGGATACCTGTTTCGTTTTGAAGGCGGGTTACAGTGGCCAGTGTACCGTCTTTCGTGGACCCTCCTGCGCCATATGTCACAGTCATAAAGCTTGGCTTCTTGTCAGCCAAACTGGCTGCGGTATCCAATAGGCGCATATCGCCTTTATCGGTTTTTGCAGGGAAATATTCAAAGCTAAAGGTCGTCACACGATTAAGTTTATCAAAAAACGGTTACTTCACCAGACCGGAAATGGAGATAAGAAGAAAAAAATTGATTTTTTGGTCTTATGTAATTAAGTTCACCCCATAATTTATAAATAAAACAAAGTCAGGGTATAAAACTATGTCAAAAATCTGGGTTTCTCTTCCTCAAATCAGTCCCGTTCAGGATTCTATCGCCTTTGCCGCTAATCTGGAAAGTGAGGGGAAAAAAGTTATACGGCTGAATCAGGGCGCGGAAGAAACAGTTCCGGCACAAGGCGCGCTGGCTGAACTGCGTAAATATGACGGGTCTTTTGATAAAGGATATAACAAGGCACCCGGCGGTGAAATGAAAGCCCGCGAAAATGCAGCGTGGTTTTTGAACAAATTTTTAGGGTATGGCATTGATCCTGAGAATACCTTTATTGTCATGACCAACGGACGCAACGGTCTTCATCATGCCTTTCATATGGCGGCATTCGACCAGATCTCGGCGAAACTCGAGGGCCGCTCTGATCTTAGCCCCTGTGTGATCCTGCCGGAATTGTGCTGGCCTATGGTTATGGATGCGGTTCGTGAAAACTATATAACAGAAACCCAAAGCTTCGAAATGGTCAGGGACGGAACAGCCGAGGCTGTGCGCAGGGCGGTTGCACAAAGGGTAACAGATCCG